>CAJAHV010000317.1 GCA_903939555.1 uncultured Alphaproteobacteria bacterium
AAACTCGCGGCGCTGCCGGTGATTTTCATGACCGGGTTGACCGAAACCGAACATGTTGTGCGCGGGTTCGAAGCCGGCGGTGTCGATTATGTCAGCAAGCCGATCATCGTCGACGAACTGCTGGCGCGCGTCCGCGTCCATCTTGGCAATGCCCGCATCAGCCGCGGTGCACAGGCCGCACTTGATGAAAGTGGCCGGCCATTGCTGGCAATCGCTGCGTCTGGGCAGGTGCGCTGGACCACGCCGGGGGCCGCCGCCTTGTTGCAAATTTTTGCCGATGGCCTGCCGGTGGCGCTGGCGGCGGCATTGGTGCGGCTCGCCGAACAGGACGACCGTGGCATGTTGCGCCACGAGCTTGGCGACAGCCGGCTGGAATTCATGCTGGTGGCGCGCAGCAGCGAGGATGAATGGCTGTTCCGTATCGCTGAAATCCGCGCCGGTGCCGAAGAACGCCTGTTGGCGCGGCGCCACGCCCTGACTGATCGCGAGGCCGAAGTGCTGTTGTGGATCAGCCGCGGCAAAGCCAATCGCGAGATCAGCGAGATTCTCGGCATCAGCCCGCGCACCGTCAACAAGCATCTCGAACAGGTTTTCGCCAAGATGGGCGTGGAAAATCGTGCTTCGGCGGCGGCCATTGCCGTGCGATCACTGGCGCAATAATGGCACCTGCGACGCCATGACGGTTGCGGCGGTGGGATCATCGTGCGACCCCGCAACCAACGGAAAAGGAGCCCGCCATGCAGGCGACGCTGATTATATTCATGGTTGTTGCGGCGCTGGCGACGCTCGGCGTGTTGGCGCGCGGCATCATCATCATGGCGCGCGGCAAGGATGTGAGCGGCGAACAATCGAACAAGATGATGACCTATCGCGTCGCCTTCCAGTTTCTTGCCATCGTCTTCATCATCATTCTGTTCGCGATCAACCGGCCCGGTTAGCCTTCAGGCCGCTGACGTCCCGTGCCAAAGGCATTCCATGGTCAAGCTCAACAAGATTTACACCCGTACCGGCGACGATGGTACGACCGGCCTAGTTGATGGTACGCGCCGGTCAAAGGCCGATCCGCGATTGCATGTTGTCGGCAGCGTCGATGAGGCCAACGCCGCCATCGGTCTGGCGCGGTTGCACGCCTCTCCCGCTACGGCGCGGGCGCTCGGGCGGGTGCAGAATGACCTGTTCGATCTTGGCGCCGATCTGGCGACGCCCGATGGCATTGCCGGCGCGCTGCGCATCGTGGCTGCACAGGTGGATTGGCTCGAGGCGCAGATCGACGCGGCAAATGAAACGCTGTCACCACTGACCAGCTTCATCCTGCCTGCCGGCACGCCGGCTGCAACGGCGCTGCACCTGGCGCGCACCATCACCCGGCGCGCCGAACGTGATGGCGTGGCCGCCATTGCCGTCGGGGAAGTCCTGAGCCAGGCCGCGCTGCAATATTTGAACCGTTTGTCGGATTATCTGTTTGTACTGAGCCGGGTTGAAAATGCCGCTACCGGCGATGTCCTGTGGGTGCCTGGCGCCAATCGTTGAAACTGGCGCCGACGCCGGCCGCGCGGGAAGGAGACCCGAATGTCGACGTTGACCCGTTCCGGTGCCGATAACCTGGCTTGCTCAGGCCTGCGGGCGGCACTTGTCGCGACCCGCACGCTCAGCACGGCACTGGCCGCACCCTTGTCTGATGCGGATGCCAGCGCCCAATCGATGCCCGACGCATCGCCGGCGAAATGGCATCTGGCGCACACCAGCTGGTTTTTCGAAACCTTCGTCCTTGCCGGCATCCCTGGTTATCGCCTGTTCGATGATCGCTTCGGCCATTTGTTCAACAGTTATTACGAATCGGTCGGACCGCGCATCGCCCGGCATGCCCGAGGGCTGATCACCCGGCCCGGGCTTGATGATGTGCTGGCCTATCGCGCCCACGTCGATGCGGCACTCGACCGGTACTGGCACGAACTTGCGCCTACGGCGCTGGCGCTGGTCGAATTGGGTATCAACCACGAACAGCAACATCAGGAACTGCTGCTCACCGACAGTCTCGATCTGTTTGCCGCCAACCCGATCGAGCCGGCAATGTTCCCCGCCGCTACGGCGCGCGCGACGCCGGCAGCGCCGGGCTGGACACCTCATGGCGGTGGTATCCACCGTATCGGCCATGGCGGTGGCGGCTTTGCCTTTGATTGCGAAGGCCCGGCGCATGATGTGCTGCTGCGGCCGTTCGCCCTGGCGGACCGGCTGGTCAGCAATGCCGATTGGGCCGCTTTCATCGCCGACGGCGGCTATGCGAATCCGGCGCTGTGGCTTTCCGACGGTTGGGCCTGG
>CAJAHV010000318.1 GCA_903939555.1 uncultured Alphaproteobacteria bacterium
ATAGCTTGTGCGGCCGCCAAGCCCCGGCACGGCATGTGTGTCATACATCCAGTTGATGCGGGGGTCGAAAAAGGTCCGGCCATAACCAATCGGCAATTGTATCCAGACAGTGCGGTCGGAACCGCCAGCCTCGACTACAAGTACGCGCGTAATGCCATCTGCGGAAAGCCGGTCGGCAAGTACGCAACCGGCCGTGCCGGCACCAACGATAATATAATCAAACTCTTCCATCAACGGACAGGATTCTGGGTCATTTCTAGATGCAACATGCTCCCGGTGTAGGGGTTGGCCGAGGCAACGACTTCATCGATCTCGACGCCCAGGCCGGGCGCGGTTGACGGGATGACATGGCCATCTTCGAACTGAATGGGTTTCACCAGAATTTCGCTATGGAAGCCACCCCAGCTTTCGATGCTTTCGAGGATCAGGAAATTGGGCGAACAGGTGGCGATCTGGATATTGGCGGCTCCGACGATAGGTCCACAATAAAGGTGCGGCGCAATCTGCACATGCTGGACCTCCGCCATTCCGGCAATTTTCTTGGCCTCCAATATGCCCCCTACCCGCCCCAAGTTCATCTGCAGGATCGCAGCGGCGCCGGCCTGCAGCAGGCGCGCGAAATCATATTTCGTCGTCAGCCGCTCGCCGGTGGCAATGGGGATAGATGTGGCGCGTGCGACCTTGGCCATCTCGTCGGGCGCATCGGGCGGCACCGGTTCCTCAAGCCATAGCGGGTCATAAGGTTCAAGCCGCCGGGCAAGACGGATCGCGCTGGCGGCCGTCATCTGGCCATGCGTGCCAAACAACAGGTCAGCACGATTGCCGACGGCCTCACGCAACTTTCGGGCGAAGCGATCGCTCAGATCAAGCGCATCGAGCGAAAGCTGGCGGCCATCAAAAGCCGAATAAGGCCCGGCCGGATCGAACTTCAGCGCAGTGAACCCCTGCGCCAGATATTCACCGGCACGTTCCGCCGCCAGATCGGGATCGTGATAGACATCGCTTTCGTCGCCGGGGCGCGGGTAGATATAGGTGTAGGCGCGCAATCGTTCGTGAACCCGGCCCCCCAGCAGCTTGTAAACTGGCTGGCCCGCTTCCTTGCCGACGATATCCCAACACGCCATTTCGAGGGCGCTCAACACGCCCATCAGGGTCAGATCCGGATGCTGGGTGAAGCCGCTGGAGTAAACCCGCCGCCACATGCTTTCGATGTCATGCGGATCATTGCCGCGAACATAGCGATCGAACACATCCTCGATCATCTGCGCCACCAAATGCGGCGCGAACGGCACGCAATAGGCCTCGCCAACGCCCGAGACGTTGCCATCGGTGGTCAGCTTGACGAACACGAAGTAACGGCCGCCGAAATGCGGCGGCGGGTTGCCGACGACGAACGTCTTTATATCGACAAGCTTCATAATGTGACCGCTTCGAAGGGAAACCCGTTGATGACCTTGCGCTCGAGATAGTCCTCAAGCCCGAAGATGCCCCATTCGCGGCCGTTGCCCGATTGCTTATAGCCGCCAAATGGCGAGCAATAGTCCTGCCCGGCGCCGTTCAGATGGACGCTGCCCGCCCTGATGGCCTGTGCAACGCGAACAGCGCGCACCGGATCGGCGCATTGGACATAGGCGGCCAGGCCGTAGGGCGTATCGTTGGCCATGGCGATGGCACCGGCTTCATCGGCGAACGGGATCATAACCAGCACCGGACCGAACACTTCTTCCTGCGCGATGGTCATGCCATTGTCGACGTCGGCTAAAATCGTTGGTTTGACATAATAACCGACCTCGAACCCTTCCGGCTTGCCAGTGCCACCGACGATGACGCGGGCACCTTCGTCGATGCCCGTCTGGACAAGCCGCTGGATCTTTTCGAACTGCGACTTGCTGATGACGGGCCCGATGTGCGAACCTGGCATGCGCGGATCGCCAACTTTTACCGAGGCGCCGACGCGAGCAGCGATTGCGACCGCTTCGTCATAAACTGACGCCTCGACAAGCATCCGCGTCGGGGCGTTGCACGATTGGCCACTGTTATTGAAGCAATGCAGCACGCCCCGGGTGATCGCGACTTCGAGATCGACGTCGGCAAAGACGATGTTGGGCGATTTGCCACCGAGTTCCTGCGAGACGCGCTTCACCGTTTCGGCAGCGGATTTCGCAACCATGATGCCGGCGCGTGTCGAGCCGGTGAACGATACCATGTCGACGCCCGGATGCCCTGTCAGCGCGTCGCCTATCATGGCGCCAGTGCCGTGCAACATGTTGAACACGCCGGTTGGGAAGCCGGCCTCGTCGATGAATTCGGCGAACAGTTGGGCCGACAATGGCGCGATCTCGCTGGGCTTGAGAACGACCGTGCACCCCGCGAGCAGCGCCGGACCAATCTTGGCGGCCAACTGGTTGATTGGCCAGTTCCATGGCGTGATCAGCACACAAACGCCAATCGGTTCGTGCACAAGCTTGCCCGTCGAACCGATTGGTCGTTCCCATTCAAGCGCTTGCGCCGCCGTGATGGTTTCCTTCAGATGGCCGGGGCCGCATTCGGCCTGCGATTGGAACGAAAGATCGTGCGGGGCCCCCATCTCGGTGGTGATCGCTGCTACCATTTCGCCATAGCGGCGCTCGAAAACCGCAATTAGCTTGCGGACCAGGGCGATGCGGTGCGCGACGGCCGTCACACTATAATCGGCGAACGCCCGGCGCGCGGCCGCCACCGCAAGATCGACGTCTGCCGGGCCGCAAAGTGCCACGCGGGCGGCAATCGTCTCGGTTGCCGGGTTGATGGCGTCGACAGTGCCGCTCGATTGCGCGGGCAGCACCCAAGCGCCATCTATATAGGATTTCAGCGGCGCAGGTGTCACCGCATCACGGGTTTCAGACATGGCCGACCGCGCGCATCTGATCCGCTATGATCGTGCGGGATGCTGCCCAATAATGCCAGGCAGCCCAGAACCCGGTCGGCGCGAGGATCAGCAGCGCCATGCGCAGCGATTCCGCGTTAGGCCCGGCGGCACCACCGAAATAATCGCTTAACCAGCCCACCCCCTGCGGTGCGACAATCAAGTTTAGCACATTTGCGGCGATCAGCGATATCGCGATGGTCATAGCACGCATCTTCGGTGTGGCCAGGTTGAGCAACAGCGCCATCGCCGGGCCGATGTAGAAATAGATCGCCGGAATGAAGGTCCAGAGCATCAGCTTCGCCAGTGGTAGCGAATGGGTCCAATAGGCGATGAACGACGGCACCGTGGCGAGCGCCGTGACGATGGCCAGCAGCCAGACGATCCGGCGCGGATCGACGAAAGACGGGCGCGACAGCAACCAGGCCGTGAGCAGGGATGCAGCAATACCGGCAACAAGGTGAATGGGACCGACAACCGCCCCCGCCTGCCCGACATCGAGCCCGTACATGCGTTGCAGAAACGTCGGGGTGAACCACATCAGGCCCCAACCCCACAATGCCGATACCCCGCCGCCCATGATGACATGAAAAGCGGCCTTCTGGTCGCGCAGGAACCGCACCGTCTCGGCGATCGTTGGCGTTTCCTTCGTGGAAACGGCATCGAGGCGACCGCGCTCGGGTTCCTTGATGGTCATTAAAATGATCAGCCCAAGGAACAGGCCGGGCACGCCAAGGACCAGAAATGCGGCCCGCCAGCCATAAAGATTGGCGACGTATCCAGCCATGTCGGCACCCAGCCACGCGCCGATCGGCGCCCCGAGGGCGAATACTGTCATCGCCATGGCGCGGCGATCGGCCGGAAAATAATCGGCAACGATCGAATTGCAGGCCGGGGTACCACCCGCCTCACCGACGCCTACGCCGATCCTGGCGAGCAGCAGGTGCCAATAGCCAACTGAAAGCCCGCAAAGAGCAGTCATCGCCGACCAGATCACCAGCGATACAGCCAAAAGATTGCGGCGATTGTAGCGATCAGCAACCCAAGACAGCGGAATACCAAGTGTGACATAAAACAGCGCCAGCGAAACACCGGTCAAGAAGGCTATGCCACCGTCATCAAGTTTCAGTTCGAGACGGATCGGCTCCAGCACCGTCGACATGACGTAACGATCAGCGATGTTGATCGTATAGACCAGCATCATGATCATCAGCACATACCAGCGGCCGGCCATTCCGGTGGCGCGATCGGCGGTTGGCTCGGCTGTCGCGGTGGTCACAAATATGATCCCTTCAGGCGGGCAGACATCATTGCGTCGGCGCCAGGGCTGCCCGCAATGGCGCCAGAAACGCATCAAAATTTTCCCACTGGTCGAGACCGCCGCGAAAGATCGGCTGGCGGACCTGCTCCGAACTCGCGGTACGGACCGCGCGGTCAGTTTCGTGGAAATTCACGCACGCCGGCTCGAAGGGCAAGCCGCAGAAATCGAGCAGGCGCCGGACCTGGGTTTCAAGATCGGAGACCACGTCTTCATACTGGACGCGAAGTACCTTCCCTGGCAGCACTTCATCCCAGTGCTGCATCAAGTCGATATACCCTTTATAGTAGCGCCCGATTTCTGAAAGACCATAAGAAAAATCTTGCCCTTCGGCAAATAACTGTTTGAAATTACTAAAACAACAGCCCATCGGGTCGCGCCTTGCGTCAATGATTTTCGCATTCGGCAGGATCAGGTGGATCAGCCCGATATGGCGAAAATTGTTGGGCATCTTGTCGATGAAGAACGGCTTTCCGGTGCGATAGATCGCCGTGTCACGCAGGTAGGCTTCGCCAAAAACCGTCAGTTCATCCACCGACAACTCGCCAAGATTGCCCGGATAACGAGCCTCCTCGTCGACGCGGCGCCGGCCGTCCAATCGATGTGCTAGCGCCAGAATATTGGGCAGTTCGGACGTGCCCTCCACCGCCGAGTGTGACGCGAGAATCTGTTCCAGCAGGGTTGATCCGGCTCGCGGCAGCCCCACGATGAAAATCGGATCGGGTGCCTTTGCACCGCTGCCAGTATTCCGGGCGAACAACGCCGGCGTGCACGCTGCCATCTGCGACCGCATCTCTCCATCGATCCGGGCAGGATCGTAGCGAAGTTCATCGCGTTTCAGGCGATTGCCGGTATCGTAATAACCAAAGGCATCGGCAAATTCGCCGCGATCCTCGAGCGCCTTGCCCAACGCGAAGCACAGGTGATAGCGATCGACGCGGCTGGTTGCTCGATCGGCCTGCACGGTGCGCATCGCGGCAATCTCGTCCTCGTCGAAGCGATAGGTCTTGAGGTTGGCCAGGCTCCAATAGGCATCGCCGAAGTCCGGCTTGCTGGCACAGGCCTGCCGATAGGCGGCAACCGCTTCGCCTTGACGGCCGAGGGTCTTCAACGCGTGGCCACGGGTTAGGCTGACCTGATGATTGTCGGGCCGCGCCGCATGCAACGCATCGTAGATCGCAAGCGCCGTGTCGAAATTACCCACCGCGAGGTTCTGGTTGGCGAACAGCATGTCGAAATGCGGCACCCCCGGCGCCTTGTCGCGCAGGATCCGCGCCTGCTCCAGCGCCTTTTCGAATTTCTGCCGCTTGTGCAATATGTTGACATAATCAAACCGGCCCGGATGGAACTCGGGCTCAAGCTCAACTGCGGATTCAAGGATGAATTCGGCTTCGTCGAGGACCTGGAAGCGCGAGCCGAGATCGGCAAGCATGCGCATCGCTTCGAGATGATGGCCGTTGGTCTGAAGGAAGTGCCGGCACAACCGCTCTGCCTTCAGCAACTTGCCCTCATGCATGAAGCTGGCCACGCTCACCAACTCAGGCGGCAAGCCCGTCAGCCAGTCAAGCTGGTTGCGCGCGATTGCTTCGTTATCTGCATGCCCGGCCGCTTGGTTGAGCTCGACCAGCAGCCGCCAACTGGCAACAAGTGCCGGGTTGGCCGCCACGGCGTGGTCAAAAGCTGCGATGGCACCGTCGGGATCGCCGGCCGCACGCCGGCCATGGCCTATTTCCTGCCAAGCGCGGGCGTGTTCCGGCTCGATCTCGAGCAATCGCTCGAGGGTTTGCCGCGCCGCAACGGCGCGACCAACATAGCGTTGGGCCACGGCCAGCAGATACAAAAGATCAACATTGTGCGGATTAGCGACCAACAGCGGCTGGACGATTTGCCCCGCCCTGGCGAACGCACCCTGCTGCAACTGGCGACGGGCCTGCTCGATGCCAGCCTCGATAGCTGCGGCGTTCTGATCCTTGTCTTCCATTGTGTAGGTCTAGACCCAAGCCGGGCAGGTTGAAAAGCCAGGGGAGTGCGTTGCTATGCAAATCACTCCCCTGCCCCAGTCTGCAAGGCTGGCGTCAATACTGGTATGCGACGCGCAGGCCCATTGTGCGCGGGCGGATCGTGGTCGTGCGGGCAACGCGATCCGATGCGTTGATGAACACGGCCGGCCGCTCGTCAGTAAGGTTTTCAACAAAGAAGGTCGCGCTCCACTGGTCCTTCTCGATACCGGCCGACAGGTCAGCGGTCGTGTACGCCGGCAGCGGATAATCGGCGTTGACGTTGATCGAGGTATGGCTGGCGCCGACATGGTGGATACCGGCCTGGCCGAACGCCTTTAGGCCGCTGTCCATTTCATGATCGTAGCGAACCCGCACGTTGCCCTGAAACTTGGGGCTGAGTGCCAGTTGGCTTCCGAGCGGGATGATGCCGCCAAGTGACTGGCCGCTTACGGCGGCCCGGGTCAGTTCGGAGTCATTGTAGGACGCAGCTGCATTAAAGGTCAGACCCGGCACCGGCTGCACCGTCAAATCGCCTTCGATACCGTTGATCTTGGCATCGCAGCAGTTTGCGGCAAATGTCAGGAAGAACAGCTGCGGATCATAGACCGCGACCTGAATGTCCTTCCAGTCGATGTGATAGGCGGCGAGATTGAGCACGACCTTGCGATCGAACAAAGTCAGCTTGGCGCCGAGTTCGAAATTCTTCACCTGGTCGGTGTCATAACCGAACGGAATGCCAACCTTGGGCTTTTGCGGCGTGCCGCCCGCCAACTGGCCGATCCGGTTGAAGCCGCCGGGGCGGAAGCCTTCGGAATAGGTACCGTAAAACAGCATGTCGTCATTGGGCTTGAAGGTCAGATTGCCCTTGAAGATCACGCCGCTGTCCGTGCGCGGCTTGGTGTGGATGACATCGAGGTTATAGCCTGAGTCCCGATCCACGCCGCGGTTGCCGAAATTGGCCGAGCCGGCGATCGATGCGCGCGAATTATAATAGCGCATGCCCCCGGTGATGGTCAGTTTTTCCGGAATGATGTCGAACGCCAGTTCTCCGAAGCCGGCAATCTGGCGATCTGTACGCGTGATGTCGTTGAAGAAGGTGACACCCGGGTTGCGGGCATTGGGATTGATTGATGTGGCGTTGGCAAAAGGCTTGTTCGGGACAAAGCCCTGCTCGATCGAACCCTCATAGTTGAATTCGCCGATATCGTAGATCTTGGCACGATCGAAATAGGCGCCGGCGATTACCCGCCAGCGGTTTTCCACCGGCGTCGAAACACGGAACTCCTGCGAAAGGCGAGTGTTGCGATTGTTCCCCTGGAACGACATGCGCGGCGTCGCGCAGGTCGCGTAGCCGGGGTATTTGCAGATGTAATAAGCCGCGAACGGCCCGGCGTTTGAATAGGCTGTGTAATCCACTTTCTGGATGGCGCGGCGATTGAGATAGGCACCGGTGTAGATGACATCCAGCATGCCGAGACGGCCGTCGACGGACCAGGACGTCTGGTCGAACTTGTCATCAAGCTCGTCAGGATTGTAGCGCTGAACCTTCAGGTCCCCGATGAGCGGATCATAATCGAAAACGCCGTCGACGCGCAGTTGCTGGCGCATGTGCTGGGCATTGATCGACCAGTCGTCATTGACCTGATACTTGATCGAGAGGCGCCCGCCACGATAGCTGGCGTCGTTGAAATTGTCCTCGACGAACTGCGAATTGGTGATGGTAGGCCGGGTCGCGGTGGAGCCGACCCCAAGGCCGTTGTTCGCATTGCTCTGCATCCGGAAACTGCCGGCAACATTGTCGATGTAACCGCCACGGCTGTCATTATACAGCACGAGCCGGACTGCCAGCTTGTCCTTGATGATCGGGACGTTGATGAAGCCTTCGACCGAATTGCTTTCATCGCCGCTCTTGGTGAATGAATAGCTGCCCTTGAAGCCGGCGTGGATTTCGGAAAGATCGGGCCGGTTGGTGATGTAGCGGACAGCGCCGCCCATCGCGCTGGCACCAAATAATGTCCCCTGCGGGCCTGCGAGCACTTCCACGCGGTTGAGATCGGCCGTGTAAACGTCAAGGTTGCGCGCTGGTGCCGAAACCGGCGCATCGTCGAGATACAAAGCGACGTTCGGATTGACCCCGGCCGAACCTGCCACGAGGATCGATTGCGTGTCAGTTGAAAGACCGCGGATGTAAATCTGCGACTGGCCCGGACCACGCCCGCCAGTGCGGACGTTGGGGAGGAACTCGATCAACTTATCAAAGTTGGCCACACCAAGCTGGCGCAGCGTGTCGCCGCTGAGTGCCTGGACAGCAATCGGCACATCCTGCAGATTCTGGGACCGGCGGGTTGCCGTCACAACGATATCGGCAATACCATCGTTGCGCGCGTCTGCTGCGGCCACTTTGGCTGCCGCTTGCTGGGCCATCGCCGGCACCGCGCCGGCACCAAATACCGCCAACACAGCAAACGCCGTAGAATTCATCCAACCGCTCTTCAATGTCGTATCCCCCATATTCAACTTTTCTGGTTCAACCTCGTCACGGCGACACGCGACAAATTTGAACATTTCTTGAAACGTCCTCCCAACTCACCCGTGCGGCAATTGAACGTTTTTGCGGAACCGATAAGAAAAATTTTCACGCCGGCATTTCGCAAAAGACCGCAAACGCTGAGATTGGCCGTCAACACACTGTAATAATGTAACTATCGTGATTGCCGCGCCTTGGGGCACGGTTTTTTGGTGGCTCTGATATGATTAGCTTTCGATATTTTGGCACAGTTGACAATCACGGCATGCTGGCATCAATCGCAAACATTCTTACCCGACAACTGCTTTGAGGGAATTTCCGTGTCTCAAGAGTGCTATATTCTGACATTTTCGTGCAAAGATGTGCCGGGCATTGTCCATGAAGTAGCCAGCCTTATATTTCACGCGTCGGGGAACATACTCGAATCGCATCAGTATAATGACAGCGAAAATAATTTGTTTTTCATGCGGACGACGTTCGATTTCGCGGACGATACGAAAACTGCGGCTTTCATGACCAATTTCGTCACGGTCGCCGATGTCTATGGCATGACCTGGAAAATTCATGCGCGCAGCACGCGCAAAAAGGTACTGATCCTGGCGTCCAAGAGCGACCATTGCCTTGTCGACCTGCTTTACCGCCGGCGTATCGGAGAATTGAAGATGGAAATCAGCGGCATCGTTTCCAACCATCCGCGCGAAACCTATCAAAGTGCCGATCTTGGCGACCTGCCGTTTCACTACCTGCCAATCACGCCCGATACCAAGGCCGCGCAGGAAGCCCGGATCTGGGAGATTTTCAACGACACCGGCTCCGACCTCGTCGTGCTGGCTCGGTACATGCAAGTGCTCTCCGCCGAGATGGTCGAAAAGTTGCAAGGCCGCTGCATCAACATTCACCACAGCTTCCTGCCCGGCTTCAAAGGCGCCAAGCCGTATCACCAGGCGCACAAGCGCGGCGTCAAATTGATCGGCGCAACCGCGCATTATGTTACCGGCGATCTTGATGAAGGCCCGATCATCGAACAGGATGTCGAGCGGATAAGCCATTCGGATTCGCCAGAGGATCTGGTCCGCAAGGGGCGTGACATCGAACGTCGGGTATTGGCGCGAGCCGTCAGTCTACACCTTGACGGGCGGGTTATTCCGAATGGATCAAAGACGATCGTTTTCAGGGACTGAACAACGAGAATAATCAACCGGGGAAGGCAAACATAATGCTGAAATCAATCATTATTTCGGCATCTCTTATGACATTTTCGCCGTTATGGGCAGCTTCTCCGCCGAGCATTCCCGGCGCAGATGCGCCCGAACTGGCGGCAGTCGGCCGCTTCCCGGTTGGCGTGCAGACGGTAATTTTTACGAACCCCGGCCAGCCAGATCTGATGAAAGCCAATCTGCAAACCGGGGTTGTCCCGCTTCATGACAGGCGGCTGGTTGTCGATATATGGTATCCGGCAGCGCACGCTGCCCAAGCACCCCGCGTTACCTATGCCGCGGATTTCTGGGGCGAACCTCCACGGCCGCCTGTCAACTTCACGGTGCCGGGCATCGCGGTGCGGGATGCCCGGCCCGTTGGGACCGCCTTGCCGCTGGTCATCTTGTCTCACGGTTACAGCAATGCTCCGGCGGCGATGACCTGGCTGACTGAAAACCTTGCGTCGAAGGGATATGTCGTTGCCGGTATCCACCATGAAGATGCCAATCCCTATGTCGCAAGACCGGCGGATCGCGCCGCGCCCACGCTGCTGCGACCGCTCGATATCGCATTTGTCGCCGGCCGCTTGAAGGCCCGACTGGGAAAGCAGATCGACCCGAACCGGATCGCACTGGTCGGTTATTCGATGGGCGGCTACGGGGTGGTC
>CAJAHV010000319.1 GCA_903939555.1 uncultured Alphaproteobacteria bacterium
GTCGCTGGCCTGCGGCGGGCCAATCGCGGCTCGCAGTTCAGCTTCGGTCACGGCGGTGCGCATCGCCGCCAGAATCGCCGGGTCACGCAGTGTGCGGCTGATCCGCGCCAATGCCTTCAGATGGTCGGCACCGGCACCTTCTGGCGACAGCAGCAATATGGCGAGGTCGATCGGCTGACCATCAAAACTGCCATAGGCGATCGGCACCGGCAGCCGCGCGACGACGACCATGACGCGCGTCAATCCTTCGATACGGGCGTGCGGAATCGCAGCCCCCTGACCAAAGCCGGTGGTGCCCAATGCTTCGCGCTGGCGCACCCGTTCGAGCACCAGGCTCGCCGGGATATCCAGCGCCGCGCCGGCCATTGCGGCCATTGTCGCCAGCAAGTCTTGCTTGCTGGCGACGCCACAATCAAAGGCGATGCCGTTGATGTCGACCAAATCGGCAAAGCCGGCATTGTTCATCATCCGGTCGCACGCGCGCCCTGCTGACGGGGCTCCACCCAACCGATGCTGCCATCTTCGCGACGATAGACCATGTTATGGTTGCCACTGGCGCTGTTGACGAACAGCAGCGCGTTGGTGTTGCGCAGGTCGAGCATCATCACGGCATCGCTGACGCTGGCGGTCGGGATATCAACCCGGGTTTCGGCGATGACCAGCGGATTGTCGCCTTGGGAGTCGATTTCGTCGGGGGACGGTGCGAAAATCACGTAGTCGGCATTGTCGATGTGCAGGGCGCGCTCGGCAGTCCGGTCGGCACCCGGGCCGTGGCGGTCCTTCAGGCGGCGCATGTAACGGCGCAGCTGCTTGTCGATCCGGTCGGCAGCTCCATTGAAGGCGAGATGGGCATCAACGGCACGGTTGGTACTTTTCAGGATGATGTCGGTCATCACATGCATGACGATATCACAGGAAAAATGCCCGTATGGCGCCGGACCGAGGGTGACATGGGCCGAGATGGCGCGCGGAAAATATTTTTCGATCATGGCGGTCAGTCGCTCACGGACATGCGCTCCGAAAGCCGCGCCGGTGTCTGTTTGATGACCGGAAATGCGAACGTCCATTACACTATGCTCCTGCATTGCGATCCGTCGGACTCGGGACGGGGTCGTCGCTCTATGCCGCGCCGTTAGCGTGGTCAATGACCAGCACTTTGCTGGGCAATGAGCGTGGCTATTGCAACCAGACCGGGTCTTTCAGGCTGGCGATGAAGGATTCATGCGCTTCCAGTTCCTCGGGCAAGGCAACATGATGACGAATACCGAAGTTGACGCGCTCGACGGGCAAGTGTTCCACAGCGGCATCGGCCGCCAGGTCAAAGCCGATCTGGCGGCCGCCGGTCAGCTCGACATAGACCCGGGCCAGAAGTTCGGCATCGACAAGTGCGCCATGCTTCGTGCGCCCCGACAGATCGATGCCATATCGGCCGCACAGTGCATCAAGCGTGTGCTTGGCGCCCGGATTGATCCGGCGCGAGAGTTCCAGCGTATCGATGGCGCGGCTGTGTGGAATGATCGGCAGGCGCGCACGCTTCAACTCCCAGTTGAGGAATTCCATGTCGAACGCGGCATTGTGGGCAACAAGGGGGGAATCCTCGATAAAACCGAGAAAATCATTGATGACCATTTCAAATACCGGTTGGCCGGTGAGAAAGGCCGTGGACAGGCCATGAACTGCCTGGGCGTCCTTGGGCATCGGCCGTTCGGGGTCGATATAGGTGTGAAATGTCCGCCCGGTGACAACGCGGTTGACCATTTCAACAGCACCGAGCTCGACGATGCGGTGGCCATCCCCGGGCATGATGCCGGTGGTTTCGGTATCAAAGACAATTTCGCGCATGGCGTGCCTCTAGCGCGATTGCGCCGGGCGGTGAAGGCCTTCCGGCAAGGCACCTCACACAACCAGGCACTGTCTATCTGGGCGGCAAGCCAGCAACGATCTTGCGCACGGCGAGCAGCGTATGCCGCCGGCCTCGCCCGGTTTCGATGACGATATCGGCGAGCGCACGTTTTTTCCTGTCGGGCAGCTGCGATTTGAGGATGCCGGCAAATTTCATTGGCGTCATGCCCGGCCGTGCCAATACCCGCGCCCGCTGCACGCGATATGGCGCCGAAACGACGATGCTGATGTCACAGCGTTGCCAGCCGCCTTTTTCGAACAACAGCGGCACATCAAGCACCACGGCGCGCTTGTGGCGATGCGCGCCCAGAAAAGCCGATTGGGCTTCGGCGACGAGCGGATGAAGAATGTTCTCGAGTTTTTTCAGCGCAATGGCATTGCTGAAGACCTGCACTGCAAGCTTTTCGCGATCGAGACCGCCGGCATGGGTGGTGCCGGGAAAGGCCGCTTCGATGGCGGCCAGCGCCCGGCCACCCGGGCCCTGCAGTCGGCGCACTGCGGCATCAGCATCGAAAACCGGCACACCCTCGGCTGCAAACATGGCCGCAACGGTGGATTTGCCCATCCCGATGGAGCCCGTGAGTCCGATGACGATCATGCCGTCAGCAATTTTCGCAACTCGGCATCATGCTGGCGCGGTGCCTCGGCATGAAAGAACAGATTGAAGGCGAGTTCGGCCTGCCCGATCAGCATGGTCAAGCCATCGACCGGCCGGTGCCCCAGCGCACGTGCCGCGGCAAGCAGATCGGTTTCAAGTGGCAGATAGACCATATCGAAAACCAGCGCATCGGCAGCCGTTACCGCCAGCGCCTCGAGCATGGCGACCGGCATCCGCTGCTGCCCGGCCATGCCGAGCGGACTGGCATTGATAATGGTGTTGGCGCCGGCAAAGACGGTCGCGGCATCGGCAAAGCGGTGGATGCTGGCGGTTACGCCAAATTCGGCCAGCAAGGCTTCGGCGCGCTCCGGCCGGCGCACGAGAATGCGAATTTCACTGGCGCCGGCGCTGTCGAGCACGTGCAGCGCCGCCCGGGCAGCGCCACCGGCACCGATCAGGCAGGTGATACCCGGGTCGCGTTCGTTCACCGGCATATCGAGCGCTTCGCGCACACCATCAATATCGCTGTTTTCGCCCGACAGCCCCTTGCGGGTACGATAGACGCAGTTTACGGCGCCGACCCGGCGTGCCGTGGGCAGTACAAAATCGAGATGACGGAGCACATCCTGCTTGTGCGGGATGGTGACGTTGCAGCCGCGCCAATCGGAATCGACCCGGCGTTTTTCGAGATAGGCGGCAAGACCGTCCGCACGGACCCGGGTAGCGCGATATTCGGCGCGCAGCCCGAGCTTTTGCAGCCAGAAGCCATGAATGAGCGGCGATTTCGACTGATAGATCGGATCACCGATGACTTCGGCATAGGGCAATGGTTCGTGAAAGAGATCACCCATGGTCACGCGTCCAATTCTGCGCGGACACGCAGATAATCGAGCACGGCAAGCAACGGTAATCCGCGGATGATGAACTGGTCACCGTCGATCCGGCTGAACAGCTGGGCACCCAGGCCCTCGATACGATAGCAACCGACACAACCAAGCACGGCATCACCTTCGGCATCAAGATAGCGGGAAATGAAGCCTTCGGAAAGCGCCCGCATCGTCAACCGCGCTGCGCCGCCTGCTCGCCACACCGGCGTACCATTTTCGGCGATGACAGCCGCCGAAATCAGGCGATGCGTCGTTCCGGCCAATTGGCGCAATTGTGCTTCGGCGCGCGGCCGTGTCTCGGGCTTGGCAATCA
>CAJAHV010000320.1 GCA_903939555.1 uncultured Alphaproteobacteria bacterium
CGAGCCGCGGATAGACGCACTGTCCTTCATCGACTGCACGCCCTCGGTGGTGTTGAAAATCAATGCGATATCACCATCCTTGATCCGATCAACGATATGCGGCCTGCCCTCGGCCACCTTGTTGACCGGGCTGACCGGCAAGCCGGCTTCGGTCAATGCCCGCGCCGTGCCTTCGGTGGCCATGATGGTAAAGCCCATCGCAACCAGATCACGTATTGCCGGCACGATCTGCGGCTTGTCGCTGTCCTTCACCGAAACAAACACCCGGCCGGTTTCGGGCAGCACGGTGCCGGCGCCAAGCTGTGCCTTGGCAAAGGCGGTCGCGAAATCGCCATCGATGCCCATTACTTCGCCGGTCGATTTCATTTCGGGGCCAAGCACAGGGTCGACACCCGGGAAGCGCGCAAACGGGAAAACGGCTTCCTTGACGGCAATATGCGTTCCGGTGTTGCGGGCTGACAGGTCGAAACTGCCGAGCTTTTCGCCGGCCATGACGCGGCTGGCGATCTTGGCAACCTGGATGCCCGTTGCCTTCGCGGTGAACGGCACGGTGCGGCTCGCGCGCGGGTTGACCTCGATGAGATACACATCACCGTCCTTCACCGCGAACTGGATGTTCATCAGCCCGCGAACATTGAGCGCCGCGGCGAGCACCTTGGTCTGGCGCTCGATTTCGCCAATGATGTCGGCCGCCAGGCTGTAGGGCGGCAGCGAACAGGCACTGTCGCCCGAATGGACGCCGGCTTCCTCGATATGCTGCAACACGCCGGCGACATAGACTGTCTCGCCATCGGCAATAGCATCGACATCGACTTCGATGGCATCGCGCAGATAGCGATCGATCAGCACCGGATTGACACCCGAAACGATGACGGCCTCGCGGATATAGGTATCGAGCTGGGCCTGGGTATCGACGATCTCCATGGCGCGGCCGCCGAGCACATAGGACGGCCGCATCAGGACCGGGTAGCCGATGCGGGTGGCGACGGCGACAGCTTCGTCGCGGCTGCGCGCAATACCATTCTCCGGCTGCTTGAGACCGAGCTGCTCGATAAGAGCAGCAAAACGCTCGCGGTCTTCGGCCAGGTCGATATTATCGGGGGCGGTGCCCAGGATCGGGATGCCCGCGGCTTCGAGCGCACCGGCAAGCTTCAGCGGCGTCTGGCCGCCCAGCTGCACGATCACCCCGGCGAGCTTGCCGGCCTGCATTTCCTTGTGGAGGACTTCGAGCACGTCCTCGGCGGTCAGCGGCTCGAAATACAGGCGGTCCGACGTGTCGTAATCGGTCGACACGGTTTCGGGGTTGCAGTTGATCATGATGGTTTCGTAGCCGGCATCCGCCAATGCAAAACAAGCATGGCAGCAGCAATAATCGAACTCGATCCCCTGCCCGATGCGGTTCGGGCCGCCCCCGAGGATGACGACTTTGGTGGCCTGGCTCGGCTCGCTCTCGCAATCGGGGATGCCGAAGCTGGGGGCTTCATAGGTCGAATACATGTACGGCGTCTTGGCGGTGAACTCGCCGGCACAGGTGTCGATGCGCTTGAACACCGGGCGAACATCAAGGGCGCGGCGCGCTGCGGCGACATCGGCTTCGGTCCGGCCCGTCAACGTCGCCAGCCGGGCATCGGAAAAGCCCTTCGACTTCAGCTTTCGCAGGCTGTTGGGGCCGGTCGGCAGCCCATCGGCGCGTACCTGCGCTTCGATCTGGATCAACTCCTCGATCTGGCGCAGGAACCAGGGTTCGAACTTGGCAACGGCGTGAATCCGCTCCACGCTCATGCCTTCGCGCAGGGCCTGGGCAGCAACACGCAGGCGATCGGGGGTGGCACGGGAAAGCTCGGCCTCGATCTCGTCATGCGATGCGCCGATAAGGAATTCGATCTCATCGAACCCGGTCAGCCCGGTTTCGAGCCCGCGCAGTGCCTTCTGGACGCTTTCCTGGAAATTGCGGCCGATTGCCATGACCTCGCCAACCGATTTCATCGCGGTCGACAGCAAAGGCTCCGAGCCCTTGAACTTTTCAAAGGCAAAGCGCGGGATCTTGGTGACGACATAATCGATCGTCGGCTCGAACGACGCCGGCGTCGCACCGGTGATGTCGTTCATGACTTCATCGAGCGTGTAGCCGACCGCCAGCAGCGCTGCGACCTTGGCAATGGGGAAGCCGGTGGCCTTGGACGCCAGCGCCGACGAGCGCGATACGCGCGGGTTCATCTCGATGACGACCAGCCGGCCATCCTTTGGATTGACCGCGAACTGGACGTTCGAACCGCCGGTTTCGACACCGATTTCGCGCAGGCAAGCGATGCTCGCGTTGCGCATGATCTGATATTCCTTGTCGGTCAGCGTCAACGCCGGCGCGACAGTGATGGAATCGCCGGTATGGACACCCATCGGGTCGATATTCTCGATAGCGCAGATGATGATGGCATTGTCCGCCTTGTCGCGGACGACCTCCATTTCATATTCCTTCCAGCCGAGCACCGATTCCTCGACCAGCACTTCGGTGGTCGGCGAGGCATCGAGACCGCCGGTGACGATGCGGACGAACTCTTCCTTGTTATAGGCGATGCCGCCGCCGGTGCCGCCCATGGTGAAGCTGGGCCGGATGATCGTCGGCAGGCCGACCACATCGAGTGCCGCCATGGCTTCGTCGAGATTGTGGGCAATCTGCGACTTGGGCGATTCAAGTCCGATCTTGTCCATCGCATCGCGAAACTTCAGCCGGTCCTCGGCCTTGTCGATCGCTTCGGCATCGGCACCTATCAGCTCGACACCATATTTTTCGAGCGTGCCGTCGCGGTGCAGCGCGAGCGCGGTATTGAGCGCGGTCTGCCCGCCCATCGTCGGCAGCACCGCATCGGGGCGCTCCTTGGCGATGATCTTGGCGACGATGGCCGGCGTGATAGGCTCGACATAGGTCGCGTCGGCCAGGTCGGGATCGGTCATGATCGTCGCCGGGTTCGAATTGACGAGGATGATGCGATAGCCCTCGGCCTTCAGCGCCTTGACCGCCTGGGTGCCCGAATAATCGAACTCGCAGGCCTGGCCGATGATGATCGGCCCGGCCCCGATGATCAGGATGGAGGAAATGTCGGTGCGTTTGGGCATTATTCGGCAGATCCAGTTTCAGCGGCGCAGCCCCAGCCATCGAATTCGACGCCATGGCTGATCTCGATTTCGAGCGCGCGGGTAATGAGAGCCTTCAAAGCGTCGCGCGTGACCGGGCCATCGACCTGCAAATCGGCTGCCCAGTCGCCATCCTCGAATTCGCCGAAATCGATGAAGCGGAAGCCCAGGTCCTGCGCGTCCTCGGCGACATTCTCGATGGCCTCCTGAGGCCCCTTGAAATGCACGTCGATAGTGCGTGGCAGCGCGGCGATATCGCCATTTTCGGCGAGCGCGATGAGCACTTCCTCGTTGGCTTCAAGCTCTTCGGCAAGGCGCTTCGGGTTGATCATGCGGGTTTGCCCAGCGACGCCACAAATTTTTCGAACAAATAGATACTGTCCTGCGGCCCGGGGCTTGCCTCCGGGTGATATTGCACGCTGAACGCCGGCTTGTCGGTCAGTTCCAATCCGGCCAGCGAGCCGTCGAACAACGAGATATGCGTTGCCCGCGCCGTCGCCGGCAGCGTTTCCGTTTCTACCGCGAAGCCATGGTTCATCGAGGTGATCTCGACCCGACCGTCGTCAAGCCGCTTGACCGGATGATTGGCGCCGCGGTGGCCCTGCTGCATCTTGATGGTCTTTGCGCCGACTGCCAGCCCGAGCAACTGGTGACCAAGGCAGATGCCGAACAGCGGGATGCCCTTGTCGAGCAGTTTCTGGATGACTGGCACCGCATAGACGCCCGTCGCCGCGGGGTCGCCCGGGCCGTTCGACAGGAAGATGCCATCGGGCTTCAGGCTCATGATCTCGTC
>CAJAHV010000321.1 GCA_903939555.1 uncultured Alphaproteobacteria bacterium
AAATGTCACCGCCAATATCCGCCATGTCACCGGCCTGTCGCTGGCGTTGCCCGCTGGCGCGCCCGATGTCGCCGAGGTGCGCGGCGAGGTCTATATGCGCAAGGCGGAGTTCCTCGCGCTCAACCAGCGTCAGGCAGCGGCCGGGGACAAACAGTTCGCCAACCCGCGCAACGCCGCCGCCGGCTCGCTGCGTCAGCTCGATGCGAGCATCACAGCGGCGCGGCCCCTGGCCTTCATCGCCCATGGCTGGGGCGAATTGAGCCGTGTGCCCGGCGCCACCCAGACCGCGGTGATGGCCGCCATCCACGACTGGGGCTTCGATATTGGCACGCTGCGCCGGTCTTGCGCCGATATCGAGGCAGCGCTGGACTTCACCCGCAGCATCGAAGCCCGGCGCGCCGATCTGCCCTTCGATATCGATGGTGTCGTCTACAAGGTCGAGCGGCTCGATTGGCAGGCACGGCTGGGGCAGGTGTCGCGCAGCCCGCGCTGGGCGACGGCGCACAAGTTTGCCGCCGAACAGGCCGAAACCACCTTGCTCGCCATCGATATCCAGGTCGGCCGCACCGGCGCGCTGACGCCGGTGGCGCGGCTGGCGCCGGTGACCGTGGGCGGCGTCGTGGTCACCAATGCGACGCTGCACAATGCCGACGAGATTGCCCGGCTCGATGTGCGGGTCGGCGACCGGGTGCGGGTCCAGCGCGCCGGTGATGTGATCCCGCAGATTTTGGGCGTGGTTGCGGGGGCAGGGGCGCGCAGCCTGCCCTTTGTTTTTCCCGACGCCTGCCCGGTGTGCGGCAGCCATGCCGTGCGCGAAGCCGGCGAGGTGGTGACGCGCTGCACCGGCGGGCTGACCTGCGCGGCGCAGCGCAACGAACGCCTGCGGCATTTCGTGTCGCGGCTGGCCTTTGATATCGAAGGGCTGGGCAGCGAACGCATCGAACAATTCGCCGCCGCCGGGTTGATCGCGACGCCGGCCGATATCTTCCGGCTGACGCGCGAACAGTTGCTGGCGCTGCCGGGCTTCAAGGAAAAATCCGCCGACAATCTGATCGCTGCCATCGCCGCGCGGCGCATGGTGGGGCTGGATCGCTTTCTTTATGCGCTGGGCATTCGTCATGTCGGCGAAACGACGGCGCGTGATCTGGCGCGGGCGCTGGGATCGGCCGAGGCCGTGCGCGACGTGGCGCTGGCGGCGGCAGACGATGCCGAAGCGCGTGGCCGGCTGACCGATATCGGCGGTGTCGGCACTGTGGTGGCGCAGGCGCTCATCGATTTCTTCGGCGAACCCCACAATTTGGCAACTTTTGCCGACCTGCTCGGCCTTGTCTCCCCGGCGCCGCTGGCGGCAGCGCGGCAGACGGCGCTGACCGGGCAAACGGTGGTGTTCACCGGATCGCTGGCGACGCTGACCCGCGACGAAGCGCGGGCGCAGGCCGAAGCGCTGGGCGCCAAAGTGGCGGGGTCGGTTTCGGCGCGGACCAATCTGGTGGTGGCCGGTGCCGATGCCGGATCGAAACGCGCCAAGGCCGAAGCGCTGGGCGTCAGCGTGATCGACGAGGCCGGCTGGCAGGCGCTGATGGCGGCGGCGCTCTAGGGTCAGGATCTGTTATCTGCAACCGGCGCTGCGGTCGCCGGTTTCACAAGCGCGTCATCGCCATCGCCGCCTTCGAGCCGTAGCGATCGCCCGCCGTTGTTCCCGGAGGCAGCGCCGCATCGAGCGCCGCCATGTCGGCCGCGGTCAGCACCAGCGCCACCGCGCCGGCATTGTCATCAAGCGTCACGCGCCGCTTCGACCCCGGTATCGGCACGATATTCGGCCCCTTGGCGAGCAGCCAGGCCAGCGCGACCTGTGCGGGGGTCGCGCCATGGCGGGTCGCTACATCCTTGACCACCGCGACCGCCGCCATGTTGGCGTCGTAGTTCGGCCCCTGATAGCGCGGGTCCTTGCTGCGATAGTCGCTCGCCGGCAGGTCTTCGGCGCGCGGCTGGGTGCCGGTGAGGAAGCCCCGGCCGAGCGGCGAGAAAGGCACAAACCCGATGTCGAGCGATTGGCACAGCGGCCAGATTTCAGCCTCGACGCCGCGTTCCCACAATGACCATTCGCTTTGCAGCGCGCTGATCGGATGGACGGCATGGGCGCGGGCGAGCGTTGCCGGCCCGGCTTCGGACAGGCCGAGAAAGCGCACCTTGCCGGCGGTGACGAGCGCCGCCATCGCGCCGACAGTGTCCTCGATCGGCACGGTCGGATCGACACGGTGTTGGTAGAACAGGTCGATATGGTCGGTGCCGAGGCGCTTGAGACTGGCCTCGCAGACGGCGCGGACATTTTCGGGGCGCGAATCGAGGCCGGCGACCTTGCCATCGACAATGCGGAAACCGAATTTGGTGGCGATCACCGCCTGCTCGCGGCGCCCCTTCAGCGCCCGGCCGAGCAGCTCCTCGTTGATGAAGGGTCCATAGATTTCGGCGGTATCGAAAAAACTCATGCCATGATCGAGCGCGCGGTCGATGGTCGCCAGCGCTTCGGGCAGATCGACCGCCCCGTACATCGCCGCTGCGCCGGCGGTGCCGGCCATGCCCATGCAGCCAAGCCCGAGCGCCGAAACAGCAAGACCTTGTGGTCCCAAAGGGCGGCTCTGCATGATCATCTCCCCGATTATGTGGCCAGCGTAACGAGGGGCCTTCGACAAGCCAAGGCGAGCAGCGTAGAGAAACCCTATCAGGGTAGTTTCACGTAGGGGTCCTGCACGCATGACGCGCAAATATTTCGGTACCGATGGCATTCGCGGCCTGACCAATACCGCGCCGATGACTGCTGCCATCGCCATGAAGGTCGGCCAGGCGGCGGGCACCCGCTTCCTGCGCGGCAGCCACAAGCACCGGGTGGTCATCGCCAAGGATACGCGGCTGTCGGGCTATATGATGGAATCGGCGCTGACCGCAGGCTTCACCTCGGTCGGCATGGACGTCATCCAGGCCGGGCCGATCCCGACGCCGGCGGTGGCGATGCTGACGCGGTCGCTGCGCGCCGATCTGGGTGTGATGGTGTCGGCCAGCCACAATGGGTTTCAGGACAATGGCATCAAGCTGTTCGGCCCCGATGGCTACAAGCTGTCGGATGCCGATGAAGCCGAAATCGAAGCGATGATCGACTCCGAAATCGCGCTCGCCGAACCGCGCGCCATCGGCCGGGCCCGGCGCATCGAGGATGCGCGCGGCCGCTACATCCATTTCGCCAAG
Organism: uncultured Alphaproteobacteria bacterium; assembly: GCA_903939555.1. Lineage (GTDB taxonomy): Bacteria > Pseudomonadota > Alphaproteobacteria > Sphingomonadales > Sphingomonadaceae > Sandarakinorhabdus. The sequence continues at coordinate 3,244 of CAJAHV010000321.1, forward strand.
GCGACCTTTCCCGAAGACCTGCGGCTCGACGGGGTGAAGGTCGTCGTCGATTGCGCCCATGGCGCCGCCTATGCCGTCGCCGCCGAGGCGTTGTGGGAACTGGGCGCCGAAGTCGATGCCATCGGGGTCGCCCCCAATGGTTTCAACATCAACGACAAGATCGGCTCGACCCATCCCAAGGCGCTGCAGTTGCGCGTGCTCGAAACCGGCGCCGATATCGGCATCGCGCTCGATGGCGATGCCGACCGCTTGATCGTCGTCGATGAAAAGGGCCAGATCATCGATGGCGACCAGATCATGGCGCTGGTCACCGGGCTGGCGCAGGAGCGCGGCACGCTGAAGGGCGGCGGGCTGGTGGCGACGGTGATGTCCAACCTGGGCCTCGAACGCTGGCTGACCGGCAGGGGCCTCAGCCTGCACCGCGCCGGCGTTGGCGACCGCTATGTGCTCGAGGCGATGCGCGCCGGCGGTTTCAATATCGGCGGCGAGCAATCGGGGCATCTCATCCTTGCCGATCATTCGACGACCGGCGATGGCCTGGTGGCGGCGTTGCAGGTGCTGGCGGCGCTGGTGTCCGGCGGCAAGCCGGCGAGCGAGTTGCTGCATCTGTTCGAGCCGGTGCCGCAGTTGCTCAAATCCGTGCGCTTCACCGGCACACCGCTCGCAGATGCGACGGTCAAGGCGGCGATTGCCGCTGGCGAAGCGCGCCTCAACGGCAACGGCCGGCTGCTGATCCGCAAATCGGGAACCGAGCCGGTGATCAGGGTGATGGCCGAAGGTGACGACAAGCGGTTGGTCAAGGCGGTGGTCGAGGATATCTGCGCGGCGGTGGTGGCCGCGTGAACACGCCGGCGCCGGCCCGCATTCCGGCCCGCATTCTCGTCATCGCCGGCTCTGACAGTGGCGGCGGTGCCGGCATCCAGGCCGATATCAAGACGATTACCTGCCTTGGCGGCTATGCCATGACGGCGGTGACGGCGGTCACGGTGCAGAACACGCTGGGGGTGAGCGCCATCCATGCCATCCCGCCCGAGATCGTCGCGGCGCAGATCCGCGCCTGCATCGATGATATCGGCGTCGATGCCATCAAGATCGGCATGCTCGGCAGTGCCGGCGTGATCGAGGCGGTGGCTGATGCGCTGGCGGGCGTGACGGTGCCGGTCGTGCTCGATCCGGTGATGGTCGCCAAAGGCGGCGCCAGCCTTATTGATTACGACGCTGCCGAGGCGTTGGTGCGGCGCCTGCTGCCGCTGGCGGCGGTGGTGACGCCCAACACGCCCGAACTGGTCGAACTGACCGATACCGAGATCGAGGATGCCACCGATGCGCTGCTGGCGGCGCAGGAACTGCTTAACGCCGGGCCGCGCGCCGTTCTCGCCAAGGGCGGCCATCTGCCGGGCGACACGCTGACCGACTGGCTGGTGACACGCGGCGGGCACACGGCCTTCACAGCACCGCGCGTCGCCAGTCGCCACACGCACGGCACCGGCTGCACGCTCGCATCGGCGCTGGCCTGCGGGCTGGGGCAGGGGCTGGCGCTGGACGCCGCCGTCATCCGCGCCCGGGCGTTCGTCGCGCAGGGCATCGCGCAAGCGCCGGGGCTGGGCGGTGGCCACGGGCCGCTGGGGTTCTTCCCGCTGGCATGATTTCGTTCGATTTCGAGAACCGGCACGCAGGGTTGGTGGCCGGCGTGGACGAGGCCGGGCGCGGGCCCTGGGCCGGGCCGGTGGTGGCAGCGGCGGTGATCCTTGATCGTGCGCAGTTGCCGCCGGGTTTGAACGACAGCAAGAAACTCAGTGAAGCCGCGCGCGAGCGCCTGTTCGAACCAATCATGGCGAGTAGCCGCCATGGCATCGGCATGGCCAGCGTGGCGGAGATCGACAGCCTCAACATCCTTTGGGCGACAATGCTGGCGATGGAGCGCGCCGTGGCGGCGCTCGGGGTCGCGCCGGCGCATGTGTTGGTCGATGGTAACCGGCTGCCGCGCTGGGGGTATGCCGCGACGGCGATCATCAAGGGCGATGCGCTGTCGTTGTCGATCGCGGCGGCATCGATCCTCGCCAAAGTGACTCGCGACCGGCTGATGCAGCAGCTCGATGCCGAATGCCCGGGCTATGGTTGGGCGCGCAACAAGGGCTATGGCACTGCTGATCATGCCCGAGGGCTGGCGACGTTGGGGGTGACGGCGCACCACCGGCGCAGTTATGCGCCGATCCGCAAATACCTCACTGCCTGAGGCGGCGGCGAATTATGCCGGGCACTTGAGTCTTTTCGGCAACACGCCAGTGGTAGGGGGTCGGCGCGCGTCGCGACTCAACCCCTAGCGGTTCGACTCACACCACAGCGAATCGGCACAAATTGCTGACTCTGCGCCGATTCGTCCGGCCATTGACGGCGATTCGGCGATGACTCATGGCGATTCTCGACTGTTTTTTCGAGAAGGCCAAAGCCTGTGCAGACCAACCGCATCATCCTGGGTGATTGCATCGAAGCGATGAACGCCATGCCCGAGGGCTGCGCCGATCTCATCTTTGCCGATCCGCCCTATAATCTCCAGCTCGCGCACAATCTGCACCGCCCCGAAGGCGGCAAGGTCGCCGCTGTTGATGATGATTGGGACAAGTTCGCCAGTTACGCGACCTATGACGAATTCACCCGCGCCTGGTTGAAGGCCGCGCGCCGCATCCTGAAGCCCGATGGCGCGATCTGGACAATCGGCAGTTATCACAACATCTTCCGCGTCGGCGCCGCGATCCAGGACGCCGGCTACTGGATCCTCAACGATATCGTCTGGCGCAAGGCCAACCCGATGCCCAATTTCAAGGGCACGCGGTTCACCAATGCCCATGAAACGCTCATCTGGGCGTCGAAATCGGAAAATTCGAAATACAAGTTCAACTATCACGCCATGAAGGCGATGAACGAGGAACTGCAGATGCGGTCGGACTGGCTGATCCCGATCTGCACCGGCGGCGAACGGCTGAAGACCGACGGCGTCAAGGCGCACCCGACGCAAAAGCCCGAGGCGCTGCTCTATCGCATCCTGCTCGCCTGCACCGAGCCCGGCGATCTGGTTGTCGATCCGTTCTTCGGCACCGGCACCACCGGTGCGGTGGCCAAGCTGCTCGGCCGCGAATTCATCGGCATCGAGCGTGAGCAAAAATATGTCGCGGTCGCCGAAAAGCGCATCGCCTCGCTGTTGCCGCTGTCAGGCGGCGACATGGCGGTCACCCAGGGCAAGCGCGGCGAAACCCGCATTCCGTTCGGCAGCCTCGTTGAATCGGGCCTGGTGCGTCCGGGTACAAGGCTCAGCGATCCGCACCGTCGCCACAGCGCCGAAGTCCGCGCCGATGGCTCGCTCAGCATGGGCAGCAAGACCGGGTCGATCCACCAGCTTGGCGCCGCGGCGCAGGGCCTGCCGAGCTGCAATGGCTGGACCTTCTGGCACATCGAGGAAGCCGGCAAGCTGGTGCCGATCGACAGCAAGCGCAGCCTGTACCGGGCCAGCGTCGGCGCGGCCTGACGCTGCTAGCGGGCTGCGCCAAGTTGCCACTTTCATTGGCGGTATCGAGCCGATAACAAGGCGCGTTGCCAAAATTCGGAGAGATTGCATGTCCCGTTCCCTGTTGTTGCGTGCGTCGGCGCTTGGCCTGCTGGCGCTGGCCGTGCCGGCTGTGGCTGCCGATGGTTCGAAGCCCGATATCGGCAGTTTCGGCTTTGATGTCGCGGGCATGGACCGCACCACCCGGGCCGGAGACGATTTTGTCACCCATACCAGCGGTACTTATCTGAAGACGCTGGAGATACCGGCCGACAAGACCAGCTTCGGCATGTTCACCAAGCTGCGCGATCTCAGCCAGGAACGCACCCGCACTATCATCGACAAGGCCGCCGCCTCGGGCGGAGCCCCGGGTAGCG
>CAJAHV010000322.1 GCA_903939555.1 uncultured Alphaproteobacteria bacterium
CGCGCGAGCGGCCCCTTGAGGACGGCGAAGCGCGCGCCGGCGATGCGCGCCGCAGCGTCGGGATCATAGCCCAGGCGCGCGGCGACGGCATCATGCTCCAGCGGCGTGAAAGCGAATTCGGGCGGGGTGCCGACCGTCCGGGCGACGACATTGCCAGTCTCGTCCTGGCCATCGGGCACATCGGCGGCGGGCATGTTGGGCAGCACGGCGGCAAGATCGGCCAATGTCGCCTGAGCGGCGCGTTCGCCTGCCTCCAGCCCGGGGATGCGTTCCTTGAGCACCGCAACCACCATCATCAGCGCATCGGCGGTGGCGTGATCGCGCTGGGCCTTGGCGGCACCGATGTCACGCGAGGCTTCGTTGCGCCGCGCCAGAGCAGCCTGCAATTCGGTCTGGATGGCGCGCAATCGCGCGTCCGCACCAAGCAGCGCCGACGACGCCGACGCAATCCCGCGCCGTGCCAGAGCCGCATCGAAAGCGGCGGGATCGGTGCGGACTGGCTTGATGTCGTGCATCCTGTCGCTATCGCCGAGCCGCGCGCGCGAGGCAAGCGCCTCAGATCACCGCATTTGCCGTGCATGGCCGATTCCCTTTACCAAAAGGACCGGCTAGACTGCGCTGGTGATTGTTTCCTGCCCCAATTGCGATGCGCGCTACAAACTTTCCGATGCCGTGCTGGCGCGGGGCGCGCGGCTGAAATGCACCGCCTGCGACCATCGTTGGATTCCGGCTGCGCCGGCGCCGCCGCCAGAGCGCGCAGCGACAACCGCGGCCGATGAAGATGCTCGCTTTGGTGCGGCTCCCGCACCGAGACCTGAACCGACACCTGAACCGATCGACACGCGCTGGGCCGATGACATCGCGCCCTCATCCGGCATGATCGCCCCCGAGATGCCGCCGGCACCGGCCGATGCCGATGCTGGCGCTACCGACAATGCCACCGACGACGACGCTGACGACGCCACCGACAATGCTCAACCCGATGCCGGGCACGCACCGGCGCTGTTGCGCACCCTGTTCGCGGCCCTGGCGGGCATCGCCTTGTCGATCATCGCCGCCGGCCTTTGGGTCGGCCGGGTCGATCTGTCGGACACTCCGTATGTCGGTGCGGCGCTGGCGCGGCTGTCGCCACCGCAGACGCTTGCCATTTCGGTTACCGGCACGACAACGGCTCTGCCATCGGGGCGCCTGCTGCTCGAGGTGAAGGGCGTCATCCGCAACACCGGCACTGCTACCGCCGACGTGCCTGATCTGCGCGCCAGCCTGTCGGGCCCGTCGGGCGTGGCGCTGCGCTGGACCATCGTGCCGCAAATCCGCCGCCTGCCTGCCGGCGGAAAAACCGAATACAGCAGCACGGTCACCGGTTTCCCGCCGGACGCGCGCAGCGTGGCGATCAGCCCGGCGCGATCCCGCCTGTTCTGAAACGACAGTTTCGAAATTGCCTGTTGGCACCGCTCCCCGTGCCTTTTCGTCACCCTGCCCATCTTCCCACTGGATTTGCTGCCCCCAGCGTGAGAGGACGGCGGCGAAAGCCATAGGAGAAAACGACCATGATGTTTGAATACAGCGACAAGACCAAAGCCTTGATCGAGCGCGTCAGCGCCTTCATGGACGAACATGTCTATCCCAACGAGGCCCGCTACGAGCAGGAAGTTGCCGAGGGTGAGCGCTGGAAGGTGCTGCCGGTCATCGAGGAATTGAAGCCGATCGCGCGCCAGGCGGGGCTGTGGAACCTGTTCCTCAACATCTGCGAGCATGATGTCGGCGAATGGAAAGGCCCGGGCCTGACCAACCTCGAATATGCGCCACTTGCCGAAGTCATGGGCCGGGTCGGCTGGGCCAGCGAAGTGTTCAACTGCTCCGCCCCCGATACCGGCAATATGGAAGTGCTGCGCACCTATGGCTCTGAACAGCAGAAGCAGAAGTGGCTGAAGCCGCTGATGGCCGGCGAAATGCGTTCGGCTTTCCTGATGACCGAGCCGGCGGTGGCGTCATCGGATGCGACCAACATCGAAACCTCGATCGTGCGCCAGGGCGATGAATATGTCGTCAACGGCCGCAAATGGTGGTCGTCGGGTGTCGGTGACCCGCGCTGCCAGATTGCCATCGTGATGGGCAAGACCGACCCGAACGCGCCGCGCCACAGCCAGCAGAGCCAGATCCTCGTCCCCATGGACGCCCCGGGCATCATCAAGCTGCGCCCGTTGAAGGTGTTCGGCTATGACGACGCACCGCATGGCCATTTCGAAGTGATTCTTGACAATGTCCGCGTGCCGGTCGGCAACATGGTCCTGGGCGAAGGCAAGGGCTTCCAAATCGCGCAGGGGCGCCTTGGCCCCGGCCGCATCCACCATTGCATGCGCAGCATCGGCGCCGCCGAACGCGCGCTGGAAAAGATGGTCAAGCGCCTGAAGTCGCGCGTTGCCTTTGGCAAGCCGATTTCGGAACACAGCCTGTGGCATGAACGCATCGCCGATTCGCGCATCGCCATCGAACAGGCCCGCCTGCTGACACTGAAGGCCGCCTACATGATGGACACAGTCGGCAACAAGGGCGCCGCCAACGAGATCGCCATGATCAAGGTGGTCGCGCCGAACATGAGTTGCCTGATCCATGACCACGCCATCCAGGCGCATGGCGGCGGCGGTGTCTGCCAGGATTATGGCCTCGCATCGGGCTATGCCGGCCAGCGCACCCTGCGCCTCGCCGACGGGCCAGACGAAGTGCATCGCGCCGCGATCGCCAAGAACGAACTGCGTCGGTACAACTGAGCATTGCTGGCGCGCAGCGCAAGCTGCGCGCCGACAGTCGCAAGATCGGCCGATAAGGCCGGTGAGGGCAGCCAGCCTGCCCCCGCCAAAACGGTCCGAGTGAGGCCGCGGCTCTGCTGCGGCCTTTCTTTTGTGCCGCGAACGACTGTCTTTCGCCACAACCGGCTTGCGCCAGCCCGCCACCCCTGCTAACCGCCCCCTCCTACCGGACAGGAGTAGATCCTGTACAAATGGTCGTGCGGCCATGGCGGAACTGGTAGACGCGCAACGTTGAGGTCGTTGTGGCCGAAAGGCCGTGGAAGTTCGAGTCTTCTTGGCCGCACCAACCAATCAGCCGGTCCAGGGAAAACCCGGACCGCCCGGGACACGGCGGCGGGACACGGCGGCGGGGTGTGGCGGGAATTCCCGCCAATGCTCGGGGACTGCGGGCTCGTTGCCTCCCGACAAGCTGCGCTGGCCTGCCCAACACGCCCGCAAAACGACGGCTATCAGATTGCGCCCGACATGATGATCCGCGACAGCGGGCGCCGCTGTGTTGCCGCCTTGCTCCGCTTGGCCAATGGACAGTTTGGCGCTCAGCATGGTGAGACTTCGGCGTGGCTCGGCCAGAACGAGCTTGCCGCTGTCGTAGATCTGTCACGGTCACGGTCGAGAGCGTGCTTGGGTTCGTCAATTTCCGTCGGCTGTGCCGGATCAAGCCAGCAAAAGATCGGCACCTTTCTCGCCGATCATGATCGCGGCGGCATTGGTGTTGCCCGATACCAGCCGGGGCATGACGGAGGCGTCGATCACCCGCAGCCCGGCAACGCCTTTCACCCGCAGTTGTGGGTCGAGCACGGCATCGGCATCGATGCCCATCCGACAGGTGCCGACAGGGTGATAACCGGTATTGCCGAAGCGCCGGGCGTGATCGAGCAGTTGATCGTCGCTGCGGCAGTCAGCGCCGGGCCAGACTTCCGTTTCAACAAGGGGCGCCAGCGCCGGGGTCGCCACCAGTTCATGCGCCATGCGCATTGCCCGCAGCGACAGACGTTGGTCTTCCGGCGCTGAAAGCCAATTGTGCCGGATGACCGGCACGGCGTCCGGATCGGGGCTGGCCAGTTGCACTGTCCCACGCGATTCGGGGCGCAGGACATTGGGGGCCAGCGTCAGCCCCGGCCATGGTGACAATCGCGATTTTTCACCGCGCATGGCAGCATCAAGATCGCCGGTGACCGGCAGACAGTGGAACTGCAGGTCGGGCCGGTCCAGCGCCGGATCGGATTTGACAAAGGCGCCAACCTGCGCCGCCGGTATCGTCATCGGCCCGTCGCGGGTGGCAATGTAGCGCAGGACGTTCCACAACAGCCGGCCGCCAGCCAATTGGCTGTTGTAACTATAGGCGCCGGCGCGCAGCCGCCAGCCCATGGTCAGGATATAGTGATCCTGCAGATTGGCGCCGACATGCGGGCTGTCGTGCGCAACGGCGATGCCCATGTCGCGCAGGTGCGCCGCCGGGCCGATGCCCGACAGCATCAGCAGCTTGGGGCTATGATAGGCGCCGGCCGCCAGGATGACCTCGCGCGCAGCATGCAGTTGTTCGACACCTTGCTTCGTCTCGATCTCGATGCCGGTAGCGCGGCCTTCGGCGACCAGCACGCGCCGGCACAGCGCCCCGGTAATCACGCGCAGGTTGCGGCGCGACGTGACGGGCCGCAGAAAGGCATCAGCCGCCGAACAACGCCGGCCGTCGCCCACCGTGGTCTGGTAATGAAAGGCGCCGAACTGATCGTCACCGTTGTAATCGCGCGTTGACGGCACGCCGATCTCGCCGAAAGCGGCAATCACGCGGTCGTTGGTCGGGTTGCGGTGCCTGACCTCTTCGACCCGCAACGGGCCAGCATCGCCGCGCAGGGCGTCGCCACCGCCAGCAAAGCATTCGCTGCGCCGGAAATAGGGCGCGACATCGGCCCAGCCCCAACCGATGGCGCCGAGATTGCTCCACTGGTCGAAATCGGCATGTTGACCACGCACATACAACAGGCCGTTGATGTTCGACGATCCGCCCAACCCGCGACCGCGCGGCAGCAGCATGCGGCGGTCGCCGATCGCCGGTTCCGGCTCACCCTGATAATGCCAGGAATGGCCAAACTCATTGGCTGTCTTGCCATAACCTGCTGGCATAGAAACGAAAAAACTGTCGCCATCGCCGCCTGCCTCGACAAGCACGACGCGATTGCCCGGATTGGCGGATAAGCGATTGGCCAGCACGCAGCCGGCCGACCCGCCACCGACGATGATGAAATCCGCGTCCATGCCCCACCCTGTCCTTCTGCCCGGCAAGCGCGCCCGGCACGGCGCCCGAAATGGGCGGCCAGAGCGTTCCTATCCACCGGATAGCCCTCTATTATCGTAATATGCGCTACGCGAGAGGATGAAGATGCCCATTTTGAGCCGTTGGTTGGTGCCACTCTCGATCGCTTTGTCTGCCGTGCCGGCAGTGGCGCAACGCCCCCCGGCCGCCGTGACGGCAGGAGAAGCGACCGCCGCCACACGCGCGGCGCTTGCCCGGGCGGCACAGGACCTGCCGGCCGAAGATGGCCAGGATTTCGAATTCGCGCAGCGCGGTTTCATCGCCACCTGGCCCGAACCCGTCATCCGCCAGGCCAACGGCAAGCCGAGTTTCGACCTTGCGGGCAATGATTTCATCGAAGGCCCGGCGCCCGATACGGTCAACCCGGCACTGTGGCGGCAGAACCGCGTCTTGCGCAACGAAGGCCTGTATCGATTGGCGCCGGGCCTCTACCAGGTGCGCAACTTCGACAACAGCAACGTGTCCTTTGTCGAAACGCCGCGCGGCTGGATCGTCATTGACCCGCTGACCGTGGCCGAAGTCGCGCGCGCCGCCTTTGCGTTGCTGAAAAAGCATGTCGCCGACAAGCCGGTGGTGGCGGTGCTTTATACCCACACGCATACGGATCATTTTGCCGGCGTGGCCGGGATCGTCGATCCGGCCGATGTCGCGGCGGGCAAGATCCAGATCATCGCGCCGAAAGGCTTTGTCGAGGAAGTGGTCAGCGAATGGATGATCGCCGGCCCGGCGATGGGGCGGCGCGCCTTTTACCAGTTCGGCTATTTCCTGCCGCGCGGGCCGCGCGGCCATGCCGGCATGGGCATGGGCACGGCGATTGCTGCGGGGACGCAGGGTTTCATCCCGCCGACGCTGGAAATCGAACGCACCGGACAAAGCGTGACCATCGACGGGGTGGAGATCGTCTTCCAAATGACCCCCGGCGCCGAAGCCCCGGCGGAATTCAATTTCTGGATACCGTCACTGAAGGCGCTGTGCACTGCCGAGACCACCACCTCGTCGCTCCACAATGTCCAGACCCTGCGCGGTGCCAAGGTGCGCGATGCCAAGGCATGGGCCGGCTACCTGACCGAAACCCAGCGCTTGTGGGGCAATCAGGCCGATGTGCTGTTCACCTCCCACCACTGGCCGCGCTTCGGCAACCCGGCCATCCAGACCTATCTCGGCCATCAGCGCGACGCCTATAAATATATCCACGATCAATCGGTGCGTCGGATGAACCTGGGCCAAACCCCGGCAGAGATTGCCGAAGGGCTCAAACTGCCGGCGGCACTGCGCGCGGACTGGTCGACGCGCGAATTCTACGGGACCGTCAGCCACAATGCCAAGGCGGTCTATGATCGCTACATGGGCTGGTATGATGGCGTCCCGGCCAATCTCAATCCATGGCCCGCCGTCGAAAAGGCAAAATTGCTCGTTGGCGCGCTTGGCGGGAAAAAGGCGCTGCACAAACAGATCGGCAGCGCTTATGCCGCCGGCAATTACCGCTGGTCCGCCGATCTGGCCCAGAATGGCGTGTTCGCCGACCCGACCGACGCACCGGCGCGCAAGTGGCTCGCCGACAGTTACGAACAACTCGGCTATCAGGCCGAAAGCGCGATCTGGCGGAACATCTACCTGACCGGCGCCCGCGAAGTGCGTCAGGGCCATGCCGACACCGTGCCCGAGAGCGGCCCGAGCTATCTGCTCGCCGCAACGCCGCTGGGTGACTTCCTCAGCCTGCTCGAAACGACACTGGTGCCTGAAAAGGCCGGGACCACCGCACTGGCCTTCAATCTGGTCGACACGGCCAGCGGCAACCGCTTTGCCGTGTCGCTGGCCAACGCCGTGCTGGTAAGCGAAGCCGGTGAGACGCTGCCCGGCGCCCCCACGCTGTCGGCTCCCAAGCCGGTTCTGCTCGGCATCCTGTTCGGCAAGGTGCCGCTTGCAGCCATGGTCGCGGCCAAGCAGGCCAAGCTTGAGGGGGATGCTGCACCGATCAACCAGTTGGTCGGCATGCTGGAACAGCCCAAGCTCGACTTCGCCATCGTCGAACCCTGACGCTCAATTCGGCCATGGCGCGACGCTTCGCTGCCATGCTAGTCTCGCAGCGGCGCCTTGGCAGACGACTGCGGGGCGCCGGAGGCGCGTGTGAACGACCCGTCCATCGACCGTAATTTCGGCAAGCTGCACGCGCGCAATGTCGCGGCGCTGACCCGCCACCTGCTCGAATGCCGGCGCGCCTTCGATGGCGATCTCGACCTGTTTCTCGTCCTCACCATCATCGGAGAGCGCACCTTTCCTGCCCGCAACGCGCCCGACCAGATGAGCCATGACGCGTTTCTGCACGGCGTGGTCGGCGATGTTGTGCCAGCCGCGATCAACCAGCAATCGATCACGGATTACAGCGGCATCCCGCGCGAAACGGTGCGGCGCAAGCTTGAAATACTGATCGCCAGGGGCTGGGTGCAGCGCGATTCCCGGCGATTGTTGACCGCCACCGACAAGGCCAACCACGATCTGTTCGCGCTGACCGAAAGCACGAGGCGCTACTGGCGGGAACTTCAGGCCTCGTTCGGATCGGCCGACGTCGACTGACCTGCTGTCGTCGGTTGACCTGCTGTCGCCGCAACGTCCTTGGCCCAGCGATAGTCCTGCTTGCCGGCAGGCGACCGCCTGACTTCATCGACAAAGACCAGCGCGCGCGGCAGCTTGTAGCCGGCCAACCGGTCGCCCAGGAATTGCTGCATGGCCGCCAGTTGCGGCTCGGGCTGGCCGGGACGGCGCGAGACGATCGCAATCACGCGTTCGCCCCAGCGGCTGTCGGGCTGGCCGGCGACAACGGCATCGAAGATCGCCGGATGGGCACGCAGGGCCTCCTCCACCTCCTCGGGAAAGACTTTTTCGCCGCCGGTATTGATGCAGGTCGAGCCGCGGCCGAACATCGTGATGAAGCCATCATCATCGAGCCGGCCGGCATCACCCGAGACCGCCCAGAGCCGGCCTGCCACCATCTGGAAGGTTTCGGCGGTTTTTTCCGGATCATTATAATAGCCGACGGGGGTGTTGCCCGATCGCGCGATGAAGCCGGTTTCGCCGACCGCGCCGATACGGCCATCGGTGACCACCTGCTGATTGTCGCTTGCCGCGAGCCGCATCAGGCCATCGGCGCTTTTTTCGGCCATGCCCGAGATGCCGGTTTCCGACGATCCCATGCCATCGGTAATGCTGGCGGAGGGCACCAGCGCTTTCAGATCATCCTTCAAATGCTGCGAGAATACCGCCCCGCCCGACCCCAGGTTCATGACCGCCGCCAGGTTCCAGCGGCCCGGATGAGCGCGCAACGCATCGCGCAGCGGCGTTGCCATCGCATCGCCGACGAACTGGATGAGATTGGCGCCCTCGCGCTCGGCAATATCCAGCACGCGCACCGGATCGAACGAACGTGCCTCGTCAAGAATGATGGTGAGGCCGTTCAGCAGCGCCGACCAGACCGCCCAGGCGGCGGCCATGTGCATCAGCGGCGCCAGCGGAAATAATTTGAGCGGATAGCCGGTGGCGGCACGGTCGGCGATGTCTTCAGGAATCACCACCGGGCCGGTCGGGTTGAAATAGCCCGCCCCGCCGGCGCAGGCGAACAGGAAGGCACGGTGTGGCCACATGACGCCCTTGGGCATGCCGGTGGTGCCGCCGGTATAGCTGAGGATGATATCGGTTTCGCTGCGCGGCCAGGGGCCGGCCGGCGCATGGTCGAGCAGGCTGGCATAATCGATCGAGCCGGCGATATCGGCCCCCGATCCATCTGCGGCGGCAACCGTTATCTTCAGCAACGGCAGGTCGTTGCGCACCGCCCGGATCACCGGCGAAAATTCGGCACCGTGAATGATGCAGGCGCTGTCGGCATTGCTGAAAAGATACCGCAATTCGTCGGCACGGTAGCGGTAATTGACATTGAACGGCACCGCTCCAAGCTTGCAGGCGGCGATAAAGCCTTCGAGATAGGCCGGCCCGTTGCCGAGATACAGGCCGATCTTGTCGCCGCGCGCCACCCCATGCGCGGCCAGGCCCGCCGCGAGCCGGC
>CAJAHV010000323.1 GCA_903939555.1 uncultured Alphaproteobacteria bacterium
CGCATCATCGGCATCGATGTTCCAGGCTTTGGCGTGCCAACCCATGCCGAAGCCAAGGATGTGCTCGCCGGTGCGATGCTGAAATATGCCCGTGAAGAAATCATGGCCGGGCCGGTTCAGGCGCCGCGCACCGGTCGTTCGGACAAGCCCACCATCACGCTGCTGGGCGAGATGTTCCCAGCCGACCCGGTGATCATCGGCCGCATGCTCGAGCCCATGGGCATCGCCGCCGGCCCAGTCGTGCCGACCCGTGAATGGCGAGAACTGTATGCCGCTCTCGACTGCGCCGCAGTGGCTGCCATTCACCCGTTTTACACCGCCAGCATTCGCGAGTTCGAGCACGCCGGCCGGCCCATCGTAGGGTCAGCCCCGGTCGGCCACGACGGTACAGAAGCCTGGCTGCAGGCCATTGGCACGGTGGCGAATGTGCCGCAAGCCAAGATCGACCTGGTGAAAAACATCATGTTGCCCGCCATCAAAGCCGGTCTTGCCAAAATGCCGATCAAAGGGCGCATCACGCTCAGCGGCTATGAGGGCTCGGAGCTGTTGGTCGCGCGCTTGTTGGTCGAGAGTGGTGCCGACCTGCGTTATGTGGGCACGGCCTGCCCACGCACTGCCTGGAGCCAATCTGACTGCGAATGGCTGCAGTCGCACGGTGTCCATGTGCAGTACCGCGCTTCGCTAGAGCAAGACTTGGCGGCCATGCACGAGTGGCAACCCGACCTGGCCATAGGCACCACGCCCGTGGTGCAGGCGGCCAAAGAACTCAGCATCCCCAGCCTGTATTTCACCAACCTGATTTCAGCCCGCCCCCTGATGGGCCCGGCCGGCGCCGGCTCACTGGCGCAGGTCATCAATGGCGCGATCGCCAACAAGTCCCGCTTTGCCGAGATGAAGGCCTTCTTTGGCGAAACAGGCAGCGGACCTTCGGCGGGCGTATGGGAGACCGCACAAGGCATCCCCCAAGACCGCCCCGAATTCAAAGCCGAAACGCGTCGCCTGCTGGAAAAGCAGGCCAAGAAACGCAAAGCAGAGGCGATGATCTGATGCTAGTCCTTGACCACGATCGCGCTGGCGGCTACTGGGGAGCGGTGTATGTGTTCGCCGCCATCAAGGGCCTGCAGGTGGTTATCGATGGCCCGGTGGGCTGTGAAAACCTGCCGGTCACGTCTGTGCTGCACTACACCGACGCGCTGCCGCCACACGAGCTGCCCATCGTGGTGACCGGCTTGGCCGAAGAGCAACTCGGGCGCGAAGGCACCGAAGGCGCCATGCGCCGGGCACACGCGGCGCTCGACCCGGATTTGCCATCCGTGGTGGTGACCGGCTCCATCGCTGAAATGATCGGCGGCGGCGTGACGCCCGAAGGCACCAACCTTCAGCGATTTTTGCCGCGCACCATTGATGAAGACCAGTGGCAGTGCGCCAATCGCGCGATGTTCTGGCTGTGGCAGCAATACGGTCTGCGCCACGTCCCGAAACGTGAACGCAAGGAAGGCGAGCGGCCACGGGTGAA
>CAJAHV010000324.1 GCA_903939555.1 uncultured Alphaproteobacteria bacterium
AATGCATGTATTTGAAGTAAATTGTCTTATAAAAATATTCTATACATGAATCTGTGACCCAACCATACGGCGTGTAAAGAAACCCATTCCCGATGACCTTATACCCGCGACTTAGCAAAGCCTGACCCAGCCCAGCCTCAAGTCGGCCGCCGGAACCGGGGAGGTAATATATGGAGCGAGCCATGCTGGGTGAGCCTGTCGGGAACTGATCGCGGCACTACCATCACCGTTGCGCCTGAAACACCACCATCCAACGAGCAGATCAATATGTAGGAAGGAAGCGTGGGTCCCATATCTGAGAAATGGGGGGGGTACCCCCCGGGTAGGGTCTGGCTAGGCGGAAATTTGATGGGGGTGGGGGATGCTGCGAACCTGCATCACCTGATGCCTATCTGATGCCTAGGAAATGCGCTAGGGTTTGGCCAATGCCAAAATCTTCCACTAACTCATTGAAAAAAATGGTGCCGCTTAGGTGACTCGAACACCTGACCCCATCATTACGAATGATGTGCTCTACCGGCTGAGCTAAAGCGGCTTATCGGTAAGGGTGGGCGTCTAACAGGGGTAACGCTGTGCTGCAAGCGTGTCGGCAACTTCGCGTTGGCGTGGCCGTTATCAGATAGGCGAAACCACCGCACCAGAGGAGCCGTGATGTCCAGCGCTGCCGATCTGCCGAATGAACGCCGCCTTACGGGCGCTGCACATGACCTGTGGCAGCGGTCAGGCGGGCTGAATGTCGCAGAATTCGCCGACAATGCGATTGTGATCGTCGATCCGGCAGGAAAGGCCACCATCATCCGCACGGGAGCGGCAATCGAGGCGACGTTCGGGTTGGCAGCGGGAATGCGGCTGAACGGCCTGCCTGGGTTGGCGACGGAGTTGCGCGCAGCATGCGATCTTATCGCCTTTGATCCGCAGCCGGTGCCGTTCGAAGCCTGCCTGGCGGCGCCGGGGCGGGCCTGTGTGCTGGTGCGCGGGGTGGCGTTGCCCCTGTCGGAAGGACGCGATCCCGACATGATTCCGCATCTGGTGCAGATTTTCATCAATTGGCGGGAATTGCTCGATCGGGCCGCAACTACGAGAATTCGGCGAGAAATCGGCACTGCTTTGCGGATTGCGGCACCAAATCCGACGAAAGCTGATCCATTCATGCTGAAAAATGCGCGAAAGCTGCCGCGCTAACGTGCGCGGCAGCTTGCCCTTTGTGATAAATCATACGCATAAAAAACGAGGCGGCCGCCAGCGGAGTGTGTTTGTGTCATTAACAGTGAAGGGTCCGGCCATGCCGGGCCGCAAGCCGGCCAGCCCGGAAATTGTTGCTGCAAACGAGACAACACTGACCAGCGCACTGTTTGCTTCGGCACTGCCGGGCGAGCTGGAAAACCTTGATTCAGCCGGACGCACCGCGATCGCGCGCTTCGTCTGTTCGGCCGCAGCCAAACGCCTTGCCGGTGCGCGCGTCGTCCATCTCGACACTATCGAAGTCGATGACAGCGCCCCGAGCTCGGCACCACGCCGGCGTCGCATGGCGTTGGCGATCATCGGAGAAGACCAGCCGTTCCTCGTCGATTCGACCTCGGCCACCATCACGGCCGCCGGGCTGGATATCGACAGGCTGCTTCACCCCGTCATCGACGTGCGTCGCGACGCCGATGGCATGCTGATCGAGGTGATCGGCCTTGCCAATGGTCCGGCTCAGGCGGGAGCGACGCGCGAATCAATGATCTATGTCGAGATTGAGCGCACCGCCGCCAAGGCGCGCGGCGAACTGGTTGGCGCGCTTGAACATGTGCTGGCCGATGTCGATGCCGCCGTCAGCGACTGGCCGCCGATGCTCGATGCCTTGCGCCGGGCGGCGCGTGATCTGGAGCGCAACCCACCGCCGGTGGCACCGCACCGCGCTGCCGAAGCCGTGGCATTTCTGGATTGGCTGGCCACCGACAATTTCACCCTGCTTGGGGTGCGCCGGTATGAACTGGCCGATGATCTCGACGATCAGGCGATGCAGCCGGTCAGTGCGACCGGGCTCGGCCTGTTGCGCGATGCCGACTATCCGGTGTGGAGCGGCGCGGTTGGCGCTGCCGATACGCCGCATGCGTTAAAGGCACTGCTCGCGACACCCGAACCGTTGCTTATCACCAAGGCCGGGGCGATCGTTTCGGTGCATCGCCGCGTCAATGGCGACCTGATATCCGTGAAGGGTTTTGATCGCGAAGGCCGGGTCGTTTCCGAAACGCTCTTCCTTGGTCTTTACACTTCGGCGGCGCTGGCCACGTCGCCGCGCCAGGTGCCATTGCTGCGCCGCAAAGTCGGCGAAGTCATTGACCGGCTGGGCTTTGCGTCGTCCGGGCACACCGGCAAGGCGCTGGCGCATGTGCTGGAAACATTCCCGCGCGAGGAATTGTTCGAAGCCTCGTCGGAACGCCTGGAAGCGATGGCACTGGGGCTGTTATCGCTGCTCGACCGGCCGCGGCCCAAGCTGTTTACCCGGCCCGACGCCTTTGGCCGCTTCCTGTCGGTGCTCGTCTATGTGCCACGTGACAGCTACACCAGCGGCGTGCGTGAGAACGTGCGACGCATGCTGATCGCCGCGACCGGCGGCGCGCTCAGCCGGTTCGAGGTTGAATTGCGCTCCGAAGGGCTGGCGCGTGTCCATTATGTCATCAGCATGCCCGAGGGCGCGGCATTGCGCTTCGACGCGGCGGCCGAAGCCGAGCTCGATCGCCGGCTGCGCCAGTTGGTGCGCGGTTGGGACGAGGATCTGGAAACCGCGCTGATCGCCAGCGCCACGCCGGCGCGGGCAGCGCGATTGGTACTCAGCCATGGCCGGGCGCTGTCGGCCAGCTACCGGGCCCAGCACAGCGCTGGCGAGGCGGCCGCCGATCTGGTGGCGTTGAGCGCGCTGCACGACGAAACTGACCGCGGCGTCCGGTTGATCCGCAAGCCCGGCGATGCGCCGCAGCAGCTGCGCCTGAAGATCTACCGGCTCGGCAAAATCATCCCGCTGTCGGAGGCGGTGCCGGTGCTCGAAAATTTCGGGCTGTCGGTGATCGAGGAATTCCCCTTCGATCTGGCCGGCGGTCGGCTCGGCTGGATTCATGATTTCCTGCTCGAAACCGGCGATGCACATGTTCTCAGCGATTGGGAAGGGCTGCGCGCCCGCGTCGAACCGGCGCTGACCAGCGTACTGATGGGCGCTCAGGAAAATGATGGCTTCAATGCGCTGACCATCGCCTGCCAATTGGGCGCCGAATCCGCCGGCTGGCTGCGCGCCTATTTCCGTTACATGCGCCAGACCGGCGTCACCTATGGCCTGATGACCGTCGTCGATGCGCTGCGCCGCTATCCGGGTATCGCGCGCGATCTGGTGCGGCTGTTCGAAACGCGCTTTGCGCCCGATGTCGCCGATCGCGCACTGGCACAGGAACAGGTACTGGCCGACATCGAAGCAGCGCTCGCCGCTGTCAGCTCGATCGATGATGACCGCATCTTGCGGCTATACCGCGCGATGATGCTGGCAACCCTGCGCACCAACGCCTTTGTGCCAGGCGGGCCGGAAGCGCTGGCCTGCAAGCTCGACAGCCATGCCGTGCCCAACTTGCCGCGGCCGGTGCCATATCGCGAGATCTGGGTCTACTCGCCCCGCGTCGAAGGCATCCACCTGCGCGGCGGGCCGATCGCGCGCGGTGGCCTGCGCTGGTCCGACCGGCGCGATGATTTCCGCACCGAAGTGCTCGGGCTGGTCAAGGCGCAGAAAGTCAAGAACACCGTCATCGTGCCGACGGGCGCCAAGGGCGGCTTTTTCCCCAAGCAGTTGCCGGCGCCGGCAAATCGCGATGCGTGGCTGGCCGAAGGTACCGAAGCCTATAGCATCTTCATTCGGGCGCTGTTGTCGGTCACCGACAATCTGGCGGCCGATGGCAGCAACATCCCGCCTGCCAGGGTGACCTGCCATGATGCGCCTGATCCCTATCTGGTTGTCGCCGCCGACAAGGGCACCGCGACATTTTCTGACACGGCGAACGCCATTGCCGAGGCGCATGGTTTCTGGCTGGGCGATGCCTTCGCCAGCGGTGGCCGGAACGGCTATGACCACAAGGCGATGGCGATCACGGCGCGCGGCGCCTGGATTTCAGTGCAACGACACTTCCGCGAGTTGGGCATCGACGTGCAGACCGAAAGCGTGCGGGTGGCCGGCGTCGGCGACATGTCGGGCGACGTCTTCGGCAATGGCATGCTGCTCAGCCCAGTCATCAAGCTGGTCGCGGCTTTCGATCATCGCCATTTCTTCTTCGATCCCGATCCCGACCCGGCGACCAGCTTTGCCGAGCGCCAGCGCATGTTCACCCTGCCGCGATCATCCTGGGATGATTATGACCGGGAGACCATTTCGGCCGGCGGCGGCGTGTTCGCGCGTAGCCTCAAGGCGGTACCGCTCAGCCCGCAGATGCGCGCGATGCTCGGGATCGCGGCGGAAAGCCTGTCACCTTCCGAGCTGATCTCTGCCATTCTCAAAATGAAAACCGACCTGTTGTGGTTCGGCGGTATCGGCACCTATGTGAAGGCGGCAGGCGAAAGCCACGCCGATGCCGGGGATCGCGCCAATGATGCGCATCGCATCAACGGTGCCGAGATCGGCGCGCGGGTTATCGGCGAAGGCGCCAATCTGGGCGTCACCCAGGCCGGTCGCATCGAATTCAGCGCCGCTGGCGGGCGCATCAACACCGATTTCATCGACAACAGTGCCGGAGTTGATTGTTCGGACAACGAGGTCAACATCAAGATCGCGCTCAATGGCGAAGTCATCGCCGGGCGGCTGGCGCAGGCTGATCGCGATGCGTTGCTGGTGGCGATGACCGATAACGTCGCGGCGCTGGTCCTGCACGACAACATCATGCAAACTCAGGCGTTGTCGATTGCCGAGCGCGGCGGTGCCACCGGCCTGTCTGGCCATGTCCGGCTGATCCAGACGCTGGAGGCCAGTGCCGCCGGGCTCGATCGCCAGGTCGAAGGCCTGCCTGGCGACGATGTGCTGGCCCAGCGCGCGCGGGTGGGTGGCGCGCTCGAACGGCCCGAACTCGCCGTCGTCATGGCCTATGCCAAGATGGCGATCTATGATGGCCTTGTGTCGTCGCCGCTGGTCGATGATGCGCTGCTGGTGCCCGATCTGCACGCCGCCTTCCCGGCGTCGATGCAGGCGCGCTTTGCCGCCACCATTGACGGCCATCGCCTGCGCCGCGAACTGATCGCCACCAAGCTGACCAACGAACTGGTCAATCGAGGCGGCTTGGGGCTGACCTTCGAACTCGCCGAGGAACTGGGCGTCGGCCTCGATGATGTCGCAGCGGCCTTTGTGGCGGCACGCGACCTGTTCGATTTTCGCAACCTGTGGGTGGCCATCGACGGCACCGCAATTCCCGGTCCGGCACAACTCGACCTGCATGTCGCCGCCATCGCTGCGCTACGCACCCAGATGGCGGACATCATCCGCTGCGCGCCCGGTCAGCAGCCCACCACTGTCGTCGCGCGGCTGCGCCCGGGCATCGACCGGCTGGCGGCCAGCCTCGATACCGTGCTGCGCCCCGAACCGCGCGCCCAGCTCGATCGCTATCGTGCCGGGTTGGTAACATCGGGAGCGCCGGATGCGATCATCACGTCGCTGGTGCGCATCGAAGCACTCGATGGTGCCGTCGGCGTCAGCCTTTTGGCGCGCGCTATCGGTGCCGATGAAGCCGCTACCGCCGCCGCCTATAGCGCGCTGGGCGAAGCCACCGGGCTCGATTGGGCCAAGGGCGCCGCTGTCGGGCTCGAACCGGTCGATCCGTGGGAACGGTTGCTCAAGGCAGGGCTGGTGCGCGATTTCGAAGCGCTCAGGCTCGACATGATGCACCGTATCGCCGGGGGCGATGGCGACCCCGGCGATACGGTGGCGGCATGGCTTGCCGACAACCACGGCCAAGTCAGCCGCATAGCCGGCGAAGTGACGCGCGCCCGCAGCGGCGGTGCAGCAACATTGGCGATGCTGGCACACCTGGCCAGCCAGGCGCGCGTGGTGCTCGGTAGCTAAACTGCCTGCTCACGGGGGCAGGGTCGCTAGAAGTCCAGCTTGTCGTAATGCAGCGGCGGCGGCAGGCCTTCCATGCGGTCGTCCAGCATCGGGCGGAAAGTCGGCCGCGACTTCAGCGCCGAATACCAGGTTTGCGCAGCGTCATGGCCATCCCATTCGATACCGCCGAGATAATCAGCGACCGAAATCTGCGCTACCGCGGCGATATCGGCGAGCCCGAACGCCGGGCCGGCAAGCCACCGGCGGCGATCGAGCAGAAAATCGATATAATCGAGATGTCCCT
The DNA here is from genome assembly GCA_903939555.1 of uncultured Alphaproteobacteria bacterium. GTDB lineage: Bacteria > Pseudomonadota > Alphaproteobacteria > Sphingomonadales > Sphingomonadaceae > Sandarakinorhabdus. The sequence goes on from CAJAHV010000324.1 coordinate 6,351, forward strand.
GGGCATTGCGCGCAGCGTTGCGCACCACGCCGGCATCGGGTGCCTCGCGGGCGAACATCCGCTTGTACATACGCTCACCAAGCAGCGGCGCCGTGACTTCGGCATAGAATTTCTGGTCGAACCACGCCGACAATCGACGCGCTTCGGCGCGTTCTTCCGGCCCGGCGCCGAGAAGCGGCGTGCGTTCAACGGTTTCTTCAAAATATTCGCAGATGGCAGCGCTGTCGGTCAGCACGAGATCGCCATCCTGGATTACAGGCGTCTGCCCCGCCGGATTGAGCGCAGCAAAGCTGTCGCGGCGTTCCCACGGATATTCGCACACAAGTTCAACGGGAATACCCTTTACCGCCGCGGCAAAGCGTACCTTCCGACTGAACGGGCAAAGGGGATATTGATGAAGGCGCCACATTTTGGTCTTAAGTCTTTACCGCAAAAGACGCGCGGGGGAAGAGACCTATGGCACAATAGTGTATTACTCGGCTGCCAGCACCGTGCCGGCCGCAGTATCGCGCGTGATGCGGCGTTCATCAACCAAGGTGCGGCGGACAAGACGGCCATCGGCGCGCCATTGCCAACTGCGCATGCGCTCCCCCGCAGCCGCGTCGATCTCGATCATTTCAAGGATGGAAATGCCAGGCAGATCAACGCGTTCGAAGCGCAGAAATAACGCATCGGGAGCATCGGCGTTGACAAAGGCGGTGCCGCGCAGCCGTTCGGTCGCCCAGTGCAGGCGATTGTCGCGCAAGACACCCGGAAAGACATGTTCCTCGCGCCGGCCATCGGGCCACAGGAAGCGGCTGGTTTGCACATAGGCATGGGGACCATCGGCTGGAAAGGCATTGATGATCTCGCTGGCATGGGCATCGATCTCGGTGCCGCCAGGGTCGAAATGCCGGTATCGGCCGCGCCAGATGCCTATATGGCGTCGACAGATGGTCATTATGTCGGGGGCAGCAAACATGCCCTATGTTTCTGGCCTGCCGCGCCCAAAGTCCAGAAATATTTATTGCAAATTACTCGCAGCAAATGAGAAAAGCCAAATGATGACACGTCGCTCCGCTGCATGGTTCTGGCTGCTGCTCGCCGTCCCGGCTGTGATGCAGCTTGCAGCGCTGCGCCACCCCGATACCGACTTGGATCAGTTGACCAAGGAGAGCGGTGAATGGGCAGTGCGCCTGCTCGTCGTCGCGCTGGCGATCACGCCGCTGCTGCGCTGGTTCCCCCGTCTGGCTTGGCTGCGCCGGCAGCGCCGGGCGATCGGGCTGGCCGCCTTTGCCACCGGGATTGTCCATCTCGGGCTGTATGTCGCGGCAATGGGGGCGCTGACCGTCATGCTGGCCGAAATAACGGCGCCCGGCATCTGGACCGGTTGGGCGGCGCTGACGCTGCTGTTGCCACTTGCTGTTACCAGCAATGATGTTGCCGTGCGCCGACTTGGCCAAAGCTGGAAACGCCTGCAGCGGCTGGCCTATCCGGCGGCGCTGATGGCGCTGGTTCATGGCGCGCTCGTGCATGACGGCACGGGCCATGCTGTGGCGCTCGGCGGCGTGTTGCTAATTCTTGAACTTGCGCGTTTTATCCCCCGACCAACCTCAGGAAAGCACCCCATATGACCACACGATTGACACTCGCCGCGCTGTTGCTGGTGATGGCAGCGCCGGCGTTTGCCACCGGCAAGATGACCTGCGCCGCCACGCCCGAGCAGCGCAAGAGCATCGACGCCCTGACAACAGACCTGACCAAACAGGGCTGGCAGGTACGCAAGGCCAAGCTCGATGGCGGTTGCTATGAAGTCTATGGCACGACACCGCAGGGCGACCGCGTCGAAGCCTATTTCGATCCGGTCAGCTTTGAAAAGCTGCTCGTATCGCGTCGCGGTCAGGTGCTTTACAAAAAACCCTGAGCGGATTTGCCTGGGGCCGGCGGTCTCGCCGCTGGCCCGGGCCGGGCTATTTCCGCGCCTTGGCCTTGGCGACCTGCGCCTGCAATCGCGCAATTTCGGCTTCGAGCGCCGCAATCTTCATTGCCTGGCTGACTATTATGTCCTGCAAGGCGGATTTTTCGGCAGCGGCCTCCGCTTTTGACGCGTCCGGTTCGGTGACCGTGGCTTCGACAATTGTTTCAGATGCCGCTTCTTCGCGGCTGCCGGCCTTGAACATGCCCGATTCACGGGCGCGCTTGATCAGCGGCGCCGCGCTGACGGCGAGCGCCATCAAGCTTTCGATGAGCGGGTCCTGCCTGTTGTCGGCCATGGCGGCATCCTGTTGCTGAGCCTGGCCAACATAGGCGCACGGTCACCGGCTTTCAACACGGTGTGTGACAAAAACAATACACTGCGTTGAAAGCCTTATTCGGCGGCGACCTGCACGACGCTGTCGTCGAGCGGATGGGCAAGCCGGCTGAGCATCTCGCGCGGGCAGACCTGCCAGAGGCGGGTCCGTGTGCGATCCCATTCGGCCAGCAGCCCGGCCGACCATTTCGAGCCGGTCTCGCGCGCATGTTCGCTGATCAGGTCATGCACCACCGCTTCCCAATGCGCACTCGCCAGCCGGTTGACCAAGACAGATTCGCCATTGACCCGGCGCGGGAAATCACCCGTCGCATCATAGACAAAGGCCATGCCGCCGCTCATCCCTGCAGCGAAATTGTCACCGGTGGAGCCCAAAATGACCGCGATACCGCCGGTCATATATTCGCAGCCATTGGCGCCACAGCCTTCGACAACGCCGATCGCGCCCGAATTGCGCACGGCATAGCGTTCCCCGGCCCGGCCGGCAGCAAACAGCCGCCCGGCGGTGGCCCCATAAAGCACGGTGTTGCCGATAATCGCATTGTCCTGCGACGCGAGCGGCGAGGATACCATCGGACGCACCACGATCATCGCGCCCGACAGCCCCTTGCCGACATAGTCATTGGCTTCGCCGAACACTTCAAGCCGAATGCCCTGCACGGCGAAAGCCCCAAGCGATTGCCCGGCCGAGCCGCGCAGCCGGATCTGAACATGCCCCGGCGCCAGCCCGGTCATGCCGAACTTGCGGGTGATTTCGGCCGACAGGCGGGTGCCGACGGCACGGTGGGTGTTGCGGACGGCATAGGTCAGCTGCATCTTTTCGCCACGGCTGAACAATTGTTCGGCGTCGCGGAGCATGTCGGCATCAAGGCTGTCGGGCACAGGGTTGCGATGCCCTTCGATCCCAAAGCGACGCATGTGATCGGGTGCATCGACCTTGGCGAGGATCGGGTTGAGGTCGAGATCGTCGAGATGCTCGGCGCCGCGGCTGACCTGACGCAGCAATTCGGTGCGGCCAATGACTTCATCGAGCGAGCGCACGCCGAGCCTTGCGAGGATCTCGCGCACTTCCTCGGCGATGAAGCTCATCAGGTTGATGACCTTTTCCGGCGTGCCGACGAATTTCTGGCGCAGCGCGTCATCCTGGGTGCAGACACCCACCGGGCAGGTATTGCTGTGGCACTGGCGCACCATGATGCAGCCCATGGCGACCAGCGACAACGTGCCGATGCCATATTCCTCGGCGCCCAGAATGGCAGCGATGACGATGTCGCGGCCGGTCTTCAATCCACCATCGGTGCGCAGCTTCACCCGGTGGCGCAGGCCATTGAGGGTCAGCACCTGATTGACTTCGGACAGCCCCATTTCCCAGGGCGTGCCGGCATATTTGATACTGGTCTGCGGGCTCGCCGCCGTGCCGCCGACATGGCCCGAGATCAGGATGACATCGGCATGGGCCTTGGCGACACCGGCTGCCACCGTGCCGATACCGGCGCTGCTGACCAGTTTCACGCACACCCGGGCGCGCGGGTTGATCTGCTTCAGATCATAGATGAGCTGAGCCAGATCCTCGATCGAATAGATGTCGTGATGCGGCGGCGGCGAGATCAGCGTCACGCCGGGGGTCGAATGGCGCAACCGGGCAATCAGGTCGGTGACCTTGAAACCGGGCAATTGCCCGCCCTCGCCGGGCTTGGCGCCCTGCGCCACCTTGATCTCGATTTCCTCGCAGGCGTTGAGATACTCCGCCGTCACGCCAAAGCGCCCCGACGCGACCTGCTTGACCACCGAATTGGCATTGTCGCCATTCTCATACGGCGTGAAGCGCTTGCGGTCCTCACCACCTTCGCCGCTCACCGCTTTGGCGCCGATGCGGTTCATCGCGATGGCCAGCGTTTCATGCGCTTCGGGCGACAGTGCCCCCAGGCTCATGCCGGGCGTGACGAAACGCTTGCGGATTTCGGTGATCGATTCGACTTCTTCGACTGCGATTGCCTTGGTAGGCACGAAATCGAGCAGGTCACGCAGCGCGATCGGCGGCTGTTCGCGCACCGCCCGGCTGAATTTGAGATAGTCCGAATAGCTGTCGGCGCCGACGGCATGCTGCAGCAGATGGATCATCCCGGCCTGATAGGCGTGCGCCTCGCTGCCAGCGCGATAGCGATAAAGGCCGCCGATCGGCAGCGCGATGACATCTTCGTCAAATGCCGCTTCGTGGCGCATCTGGGCGTTGATGAACAGCGATTCAAAACCCTCGCCCGAAATCTTCGCCGGCATGCCGGGGAAGAAATCATTGACCAGTGCCCGGCTCAATCCGACCGCTTCGAAATTATAGCCGCCGCGATACGACGAGATGACGGCGATACCCATCTTGGCCATGATCTTGAGCAGGCCGTCCGCCACCGCCTTTTCGTAACGGGCGACGCATTCATCATAACTGCGCGTACCGAACAGGCCGCGGGCGTGACGATCGGCAATGGCTTCCTGCGCCAGATAGGCGTTGACCGTGGTGGCGCCGACCCCGATCAGCACGGCGAAATAATGCGTGTCGAGCGCTTCGGCGGCCCGCACGTTGATCGAGGCAAAGGTGCGCAGCCCCTTGCGTACCAGATGCGTATGCACACCGGCAGTGGCGAGGATCATGCTTATCCCCATGCGCGTCGCCGACTGGCGTTCATCGGTCAGAAACAACTGGCTCTTGCCCGATCGCACCGCGGTTTCGGCTTCGCTGCGCACCCGCGCGATGGCTGCGCGCAAGGCGTCGGGTCCGCCATGGATGTCGAAGCTGCAATCGATTTCGGCAACCTGCTTGCCGAAATGCGCCTTGAGCACATCCCAGCCCTTGTTGGTCATCACCGGCGTGTCGATGACCATAACGCCTTCCTGGCGGGCATCATCGTCCAGAATATTGCCGAGGTTGGAAAAGCGCGTCTTGAGACTCATCACCCGGGTTTCGCGCAAGGAGTCGATCGGCGGGTTGGTGACCTGCGAAAAATTCTGCCGGAAAAAGTGCGACAGGTTGCGCGGATTTTCCGATATCACCGCCAGCGGTGCATCATCGCCCATGCTGCCGATGGCTTCCTTGGCATCCTCGACCATCGGGCTGAGCAGCAGTTCCATGTCTTCCATGGTCTGTCCGGCGGCAACCTGGCGGCGACGCAGCTCGTCGCGGCTGAACCGCGCGCCGGGCTGGGCGCCGTCATGGCCCTTCATCGAAGTGAAGGTGGTGAAGCCCGCCACCATCGCGGCATAATCATGCGCGGCGGCAATCCGATCCTTGATCTCGCGATCCGAATAAAAACGCGGTCCGGCGGCCTTGAGCGTACCGAGCCCGTCACCATCAAGATCGACGGCGATCATCTCGCCGGGGCCGAGCGCGCCCTTCATCACCATGTCGACTTCGGGGATGACCACCATGCCGGCTTCCGAGCCGGTGACGAGCAGGCCGTCGCGCGTCAGGCAATAGCGCATCGGCCGCAGCGCGTTGCGGTCAAGCCCGGCGACCACCCAACGGCCATCGGTCATCGCCAGCGCCGCCGGCCCGTCCCATGCCTCCATGACGCTGGCAAAAAAGGCGTACATCGCCCGGTGCGTTTCAGGCAGGCTGTCATCCTTGCCCCAGGCTTCGGGAACCAGCATCAGCTTGGCCGTCGGCGCATCGCGGCCCGAGCGGACAAAGGCTTCGAAGACCGCATCGAGCGCGGCGGTATCCGACGCGCCGGCCGGAATCAGCGGCTTGATGTCGCCCGAATGTTCACCGAATGCCGCCGCCGCCATCTTGATCTCATGGCTTTTCATCCAGTTGGTGTTGCCGCGCACCGTGTTGATCTCGCCGTTATGGGCGAGGCAGCGGAACGGCTGCGCCAGCCACCATTGCGGGAAGGTATTGGTGCTGTAGCGCTGGTGATAGATGGCAAAGCGCGAGACAAAGCGTTCGTCCATCAGATCGGGATAGAAAACCGACAGTTCCTCGGCGAGGAACAGGCCCTTGTAGATGATCGAGCGCGCCGACAGCGAGCAGATGTAGAAACCCTGCGTCTGGCTTTCGATAACCTTTTTCTCGATGCGGCGGCGGATGAGATAAAGGTCCTTTTCGAACGCCTCGATCGCCGCGGCCTTGCCTTCGGCACCCAGCGCCGGATCGGCTAGCGGCCCGGCAATCATGATCTGTTCGATTTCGGGGCGCGACAGCATCGCCTTGTCGCCGATCACCGACACATCGACCGGCACCTGGCGCCAGCCATAGACCTTGTAGCCAAAGCCGATGATTTCGGATTCGACGATGGTGCGGCAGGTCTCCTGCGCCGCCAGATCGGTACGCGGCAGGAAAACCTGGCCGACGGCGAGCAGATTGGGCTTGGGCGCATGGCCGGCACGGCCGATATGTTCGTGGAAGAAATCGAGTGGCAGTTCGACATGGATGCCGGCGCCATCGCCGGTCTTGCCATCGGCATCGACGGCGCCTCGGTGCCAGACTGCCTTCAAGGCTTCGATACCCGCCACGACGACGCGGCGCGACGGCTTGCCATCGGTAGCGGCGATCAGCCCGACGCCACAGGCATCTGATTCCATATCGGGGCGGTACATGCCGACGTCGGCAATGCGGGCGCGTTCGGCGGCCGAAGCAGTGAAGGGAATGGTCATGCCGTAGCCGTCCTTATTTCGCCGGGCTGTTGAGCGGTGCCAGCGCTACCTTGAGGCGTGGCGCGTTGGCCTGCATCGCGGCGACATTCTGCGCCAGCGCCTTGTTCAGTTGTCCGCGCACATCAAGCTGTTTGACCAACGCCTTGGCAGCGGTCATCGCAGATGGATCGACGACTGGTGGCGCGACCGGGGACGCAGCCATGACAACAGCGGTGAGGAAATTCAGCATCGGTTCGTCTCCTCAGGCTGCAACGGCGGCAGCGCCCAGCCGGGCGCGCAGGAAATGGTGCATCTGGGTGGCGACATCGCGGCCATCGCGCACCGCCCAGACAACGAGCGAAGCACCGCGCACAATGTCGCCCGCCGCGAAGACACCCGGCAGCGACGTCATCATCGTCTTGTGATCGACCCGCAGCGTACCCCAGCGTGTCACCGACAGGTCGGGCGCTCCGAACAGACCGGGCAGATCCTCGGCATCGAAACCCAGCGCCTTGATGACAAGATCGGCCGGCGCGGTGAAATCGCCGCCCGGATCGACCTCGGGCGCGCGGCGACCATCAGGGCCAGCCTGGCCGAGCCGCATGCGGCTGGCGGTAACGGCATCCGGCGTGATCGCGGCGGGCGCTGCCAGCCAGACGAACTCCACACCTTCTTCCTCGGCATGTGCCACTTCGCGAGCCGAACCCGGCATGTTGGCACGGTCACGGCGATAGAGGCACTTCACACTGGCCGCGCCCTGACGGACGGCGGTGCGCACGCAATCCATCGCGGTATCGCCGCCGCCGATGACGACGACATGCTTGCCGCCGGCATCGAAGCGCGCCGCATCGGCGACCGTATCGCCAAAGCCGGCCCGGTTAGACGCCGTAAGATAATCGAGCGCATCGAGGACATGGCCGCCATCGGCCCCCGGCACGGCGACGGCGCGCGGCGTATAGACGCCGGTGGCGACCAGCAGCGCATCATGGCGGGCGCGCAGTTCGGCGAGCGACGCATCGCGGCCGACCTCGAACTCATGATGAAACACAATGCCGGCGTCCTTCAACCTGTCGACGCGGCGCATGACGACGGGCTTTTCCAGCTTGAAGCCAGGTATGCCATAGGTCAGCAGCCCGCCAGCGCGGTCGTAGCGGTCATAGACATGCACCTCATAACCCTTGGTGCGCAGATATTCGGCGGTGGTCAGCCCGGCCGGGCCGGCGCCGATGATGCCGACCGATTGCGCCGAACGATCGGCGATGATCCGCACCGGCTTGACCCAGCCGTTTTCCCAGGCGGTATCGGTGATGAACTTCTCCACCGAGCCGATGGTGACGCTGCCGAAATCCTTCTCGATGACACAATTGCCCTCGCACAACCGGTCCTGCGGGCAGATGCGGCCGCAGATTTCCGGCATGGTGCTGGTGGCGGCGGACAGCTCATAGGCTTCCTCCAGCCGGCCTTCTGCGGTTAGCTTCAGCCAGTCGGGGATGTTGTTATGGAGCGGGCAATGCACCTGACAGAAAGGCACGCCGCATTGCGAACAGCGCGACGCCTGCTCCTCGGCCTTGGCGATGATGTAGGGCCGCGCGATTTCGAGAAAATCCTGCGTCCGGTCATCGGCGGCACGCTTGGCCGGATAGGCTTGTGACGCGCTGGTAAATTGCAGCATCTTGATATCGGCCATCGCTCTCGCCCCTTTGCGAGGCGGGGAGTTAACTGTTTCGGCCAAGCGAGTCACGCAAATAATCACTAATAGGACAGTATATATTACCCATTTCATGACGCCCAAGCAAAACGAACGGCTTGGAGTTGTATAATTTGTCCGTTATCGGCCCTATCTTGCCAGCAGCCAGACCAGCGCGACTGAACCAAGGATTATCCGGTACCAGGCAAAGGGCGCAAAGCCAAAGCGGCTGACGATCGCGACAAAGCCTTTCACCACCGCCAGCGCGACGACGAACGAAACCGCGAAACCGATGACGATATCGTTCCACTGGCTCACATCGAGGCCATGGCGATTCTTCCAGAGCAGCAGCAGAGTCGCCCCGCCGATCGTCGGGACGGCAAGGAAGAAGCTGAATTCCGCCGCTGTCTTGCGGTCGATGCGCAACAGCATCGCCGCCATTATCGTCGCGCCGGACCGCGACACTCCGGGAATCATCGCCACGCACTGGCCGATGCCGACCAGAAGCGCCGATCGCGCCGACATGGTTTCCAAACTGTCGATAACCGGTGGCTTGGCGTTTTTTTCGATCCACAGGATCGCAAAGCCGCCAACGATGAGCGCCACCGCCACTGTCATCGGGCTGAGCAGCATCGCTTCGAAAGCCTTGATGAACAATACGCCGGCAATACCGGCGGGCACAAATCCGAGCACAATATTGCGGATGAAGGCAAAGGCCCCCGGCTGGCGCCCGAACAGGCCGATGGCGACATCCAGGAAACGCCGCCAATAGGCGACGACGACCGCCAGGATCGCCCCCGACTGGATGGCGATTTCAAACGTGGCATTGTCATCGCCCGTGAAGCCCAGAAGCTCGCCGGCAAGGATGAGATGCCCGGTCGAGGACACCGGCAGGAATTCGGTCAAGCCTTCGACAATGCCGAGCAGGATGACGTCCAAAAGGCTTTGCTGCATGAAAACTCCGCGCGGTCCCCGGGCTTCAGGCCGAAGGTGCGTTGTGGTTGAAGCGGCCGCTGGGGCGATAGCGTTCGAGCATTGCCGGCACGAACGCCGTCATCGGCGTCGCCTCCACACCGAGAGCGGCAAGGCCCGGCATCCCCGATGTCACGACATTGTCCTTGCCCAGCATGGCAAGCTGATCCGACGTCATCGGCATGAAGGGCAGCACATCGCCGAGCTTGGCCATCAACGCAGCAATCAAATCCGGCACCTCGACCAGCCGACGTTGCTGCCGCGTTTCCGCATTGATCATGGCGAG
>CAJAHV010000325.1 GCA_903939555.1 uncultured Alphaproteobacteria bacterium
CGGGTCCAGTTCCAGATCGGTCAGTTTTTTGCGCAGCGTGTTGCGGTTGATGCCCAGCAATCGTGCCGCCTTCAACTGGTTGCCGCCGGTGGCATCGAGACAGGCGGCGATCAGCGGGCGTTCGACTTCGGCGAGCAGCCGGTCATAGACGCCATCGGGAGGCAGCTTGTCACCGAAACCGGCAAAATAACGCGCGATATGGCGGGCGGCGGATTCGGCCAGACCCTGGCTTTCATCGACTGGCGGTGGCGGTACCGGCCGGACACCCTGTCCCAGCCCGGCCGCGATGGCGGCGGCGCCGATCGTGTCACCGCGTTCGAGCACGGCGAGGCGGCGCATGAGATTTTCCAGTTCGCGGACATTGCCCGGCCAGTCATGCTGGCGCAGCGCTGCAATCGCATGGGCATCGAGCGTCTTGCGCGGCAGGCCTTCCTGCGCTGCGGTTTCGAGGAAATGCCGCGCCAGTGCCGGCACATCCTCGGTGCGGGCACGCAGCGGCGGCAGGTGCAGCGGCACGACGTTGAGACGATAATAGAGGTCCTCGCGGAAGCGGCCGTTCCGCGTCAGCGCCAGCAGGTCCTGGTTGGTCGCCGAGACAATGCGGACATCGGCGCGCTGTGCCCGCATGCCGCCGACGGTGGTGAACTCGCCGCTCTGCAAGACGCGCAGCAGCCGCGTTTGCGCCTCGATCGGCATGTCGCCGATTTCATCGAGAAACAGCGTGCCGCCCTGCGCCTGTTCGAATTTGCCGGAGGCGCGTGCCGCAGCCCCGGTAAAGGCGCCGCGTTCATGGCCGAACAATTCGCTTTCGATCAGTTCGCGCGGGATCGCCGCCATGTTGAGCGCGATGAACGGCCGGCCGGCACGCGGCCCCATGTCATGGATGGCACGCGCCACCAGTTCCTTGCCGGTGCCGCTTTCGCCGAGCACCATCACCGTCAGGTCGTTAGGCACCACCCGGGCGATCAGACGATAGACTTCCTGCATCGCCGCCGAGCGGCCAATAAGCGGCGTGTCGTCCCCGAAATCAGCTTCCTCGCCCACCGCACTGGCTTCGAGCGCGGCGGCAACAGAATGTGTCAATTCATTGAGATCGAAAGGTTTCGGCAAATAATCGAACGCGCCCTGTTCGGTGGCGCGCACCGCTGTCGACAAGGTATTCTGGGCGCTCATCACGATAACCCGCAGCCCGGGACGCAGTTCGAGCAATTTGGGAATGGTATCAAGGCCATTGGCATCAGGCAGGATGACATCGCTGATCACCACATCGCCGCGGCCTTCGGCGATCAACCGCACCAGGCCCGCGGCGGTTTCGGTGACCAGCACTTGATAGCCGGCGCGCTGCATCGCCTGGCGCACCACGGTGCGAATGGCGGCATCGTCATCGGCGATGATGATCGTCGCGGTCACAGGCTCCCTCCCGCCGGCGCCACCGGCAGCAGCACCCGGAAAATGGTGCGCGGCGGTTCGCCGGAACGTTCATATTCGATGACGCCGCCATGATCTGCAATAATCTTGGCAACCAGCGCCAGCCCGAGGCCGGAACCGCCGCGCTTGGTCGAGACAAAGGGCTCGAAGACATGATCGGCGAGATCGGGATCGATGCCAGGGCCATTGTCGATGACGCGCACTTCAAGCGGCAGCGATACCGGGCTGCGGCCACCTTCGCCGCGCACCCGCAGTCCGGGTTTATAGGCGGTAGTAATTTCAATTCTGCCATTTTCGCCAATGGCTTCTGCGGCGTTCTTTAACAAGTTCAGAAAGACCTGAATAAGCGCATCGCGGTTGCCGGCGACCATCGGCAAGGATGGATCATAGCGTTCCCTGATCGTTGCATCGCGGCCAAACCCCTGTTCAGCGACGCGGCGGACATGGCCGAGCACTTCATGGATATTCTCGGGATGCAGCTTGAGCGGCCTTGTATCGGTGAAGCTTTCCATGCGGTCGACCAGCTTGGCGATGCGGTCGACCTCGGTGACGATCAGATCGGTGAGTTCGCGGCGGTCATCGCCAGCCATCGGCACATCACCGTCGAGCAGTTGCGCGGCGCCGCGAATTCCCGACAATGGGTTCTTGATCTCGTGCGCCAGCATGGCCGCCACCCCGACCGCCGAGCGCGCCGCACCTTGCTGATGTACCTGGCGATCAACAAGGGTGGCAACGGCGCGGGTCTGGAAGGCGACGGCCAGCCAACCGGGCGCATCGCCCACCGGGGCAACCAGAATATCGGCGCGAGCCGTGCGGCCACCGACAAAGTGCAGCGCCAGGTCATAGGCGGCGCAGCTCGTGCCTTCGGCATGGGCGCGGCGCACCACGTCCTCGACGGCGGTGTTCTGGCCGAAGGCTGCCGGCCAGCCGCGCTCGGTCAGCGCCTGCTCGCTGGCATTGAGAAAGACTTCGGCGGCAAGATTGGCCCGGGCTGGCATGCCATCAGGGCGCACCAGCACCGCGGGTACCGCCAGCCCGGCGAGCAGATGCTCGGCCGCCGTGCTCAAGCGGCGATGGCCGTGCCGGCGATCGCGGCGGCCTGCTGCGCTTCATAGAAGCGATCGACCATGTCGAGCGCCAGAGCAGGATCGGCGATCTGGTTGACAGCGTTGCGGAACACCCCGGAATCATGGAGGCCCTTGGTGTACCAGCCGAGATGCTTGCGCGCGAGGTTGACCCCGATGACAGGGCCGTAAAGATCGATCATCAGCGCATAATGTTCGCGGACCAGCGCCTGTTGTTCGGCCAGCGACGGGTCGGACGGCACTGCCCGCCCGCTCAGTGCTGCCATCACCTGAGCGATCAGCCAGGGCTTGCCATAGGCACCGCGCCCGATCATCACGCCATCGGCCCCCGATTGGTCGAGCGCGGCTTCGGCATCGGCAATAGAACAGATGTCACCGTTAACGATTACAGGAACTTTTACGGCGTTTTTCACAGTGCGCACAAAGCCCCAATCGGCCGTGCCAGTATAAAGCTGGCAGCGCGTGCGGCCATGGACGGTGATGAGTTGTATCCCCAAATCTTCGGCAACCCGGGCGAGTTCGGGCGCGTTGAGGCTGGCATGATCCCAGCCCATGCGCATCTTCAGCGTCACCGGCACCTTCACCGCCTTGACCGTCGCCTCGATGATGCGACGGGCCAGCTCGGGCTCGCGCATCAGTGCCGAGCCGGCATGGCCGTTGACGACCTTTTTTACCGGGCAGCCCATGTTGATATCGATGATCGCGGCGCCCAGTCCTTCGTTGAGCTTCGCGGCTTCGGCCATGCGCTCGGGGTCGCAGCCGGCAAGCTGCATGCTGACGGGTTCTTCCGACGGGTCCCACGCCGCCTTTTGCTGCGACTGGCGGGTATCCCGGATCATCGCTTCGCTGGCGATCATCTCGGTGACCGTAAGCCCGGCGCCATAGCGTTTGACAAGGGTGCGGAACGGACGGTCGGTGACGCCGGTCATCGGCGCCAGAATGACCGGCATGGCGAGCGTCAACGGCCCGATGGGGATGGAGGGAATACGGTTCACGGACATGCCTGAAAAACAGGCACGCGCCTTATCGGCTTTCCCTCTGTTCGGCAAGCGAGCCGTGCGATAGGGGGTGGCCATGCCCGCGCCCATTCCTGTTGATGCACGTTCAAATGCTCCTGTGAACGCACACGCGCTTGTCGTCGCCGCAGGTGCCGGGGTACGCGCTGGTGGCGGGCTGCCCAAACAATATCGCGCTATCGCCGGGGTCTCGTTGTTGCGCCGCGCCATCGAGCGCTTGCAGGCGCACGGCGGCTTTGCCGGCATCACCATCGTCATCAACCCTGTCGACCGCGCGCTGTATGATGCTGCCGTCGCCGGGCTTGCCCTGCCCGAACCCGTTGCCGGGGGGAGCACCCGCCAGCAATCGGTGCGCAACGGGCTCGAAGCGCTGGCCGGGGTCGATCTGGTCTTTGTCCATGATGCGGCGCGGGCGCTGGTGCCGGATACGGTGCTCGATGGCCTGTTTGCGGCCCTTTCCGATCCGGCCAATGATGGCGCCGTACCCGGGATTGCCGTCAACGACAGCCTGCGTCGCGGGGCCGCCCATTATCAAGGCTCGGTTGATCGCGACGGGCTGTTTCGGGTGCAGACGCCGCAGGCCTTCCGCTTCGCGCCGCTGCTCGCCGCGCACCGGGCGGCAGCGGCGGGGGCCACCGATGAACTCGCCATCGCCATGGCGGCGGGATTGAAAGTTGCGGTGACTTCGGGCGATGAGCGCGCTTTCAAGGTGACGGAGCCTGAAGATTTTGCCAAAGCGGCGGCCATGGTCACCCCTGCCCTTACCTCGCGCGCTGCCAGCGGTTTCGATGTGCACCGCTTTGGCGCGGGCGATCATGTCTGGCTGTGCGGCATCGCCATTCCGCATGACCACGGCCTCATCGGCCACAGCGATGCCGATGTCGGCCTGCATGCGCTTACCGATGCGCTGCTCGGCACTATTGCGGCGGGCGACATCGGCGATCACTTCCCGCCCAGCGACGTACGCTGGAAGGGCGCGTCTTCCGACATTTTTCTCGCCCATGCCGCCACGCTGGTGCGCGGCCGGGGCGGTATCATCGATCATGTCGATGTCACGCTGATCTGCGAACGCCCCAAGATCGGCCCGCACCGCACTGCCATGCGCGAACGGATCGCCGCCATCCTGAGCATCGCCACCAACCGGGTCAGCGTCAAGGCGACGACGACCGAATTGCTCGGTTTCACCGGTCGCAGCGAAGGCCTGGCGGCGCAGGCCATCGCCAGCGTCCGCCTTCCGGCGCAAGCCGGCGATGACTGCCAGCTGCCGGAACAGGATTAGCCATGGACCCCGAATTGCTTGCCGCCGCCGCGCGTGTTCTCGATGCCAATCGCGCCGCCGGGCGCACCGTCGCCGCGGCCGAAAGCTGCACCGGCGGGTTGGTCATGGCGGCGCTGACCGAGATCGCCGGCGCGTCGGAGGTGGTTGATCGCGGCTTTGTGACCTATTCCAACGAAGCCAAGATGGAAGCCATTGGCGTCAATCAGGACATATTGGAAACCTTTGGCGCCGTGTCGATCGCGGTCGCCTGGGCGATGGCGCAGGGCGCCTTGAAGCACAGCCGTGCCGATGTCGCGGTGGCCATTACCGGCATCGCCGGGCCGGGCGGCGGTACCGACAAAAAGCCGGTGGGCACGGTCGTCTTCGCGCGGGCGGTGCGCGGCCATGATCCCGAAGCGATGGTCGCCGATATCCGCCATTTCGGCGACTTGGGCCGCAGCGAAATCCGCCGTCAGGCGGCGCTGGTGGCGCTCGAACTGCTGATGCCCGAAAGTGCCGGCGACGGCACTCCATAAATCGCCGCTGCCCGCGTTTCGAAGGCACCGACCATGCGGCGCAGCGCATCGTGGAAGAACATGCCTGCCAACCGTTCGAACATCTTGTTCTTGAATTCGAAATCGACACTGAAATCGATATCGCAGGCGCCATTGACGGCGGGCCGGAACACCCAGTCATTGTGCAGATATTTCAGCGGCCCCGACAGATAATCGACATGCACCCGGGTTTCCGGAGTCAGCGTCACCCGGCTGGTAAAGCGTTCGCGCACCATTTTGAAACCGACGATCATGTCGGCTGTCACGACATCGCCGTCGGTCTTCAGGATGCGCATGCCCTGCACCCAAGGCAGGAATTCAGCATAACGACCGATATCGGCGACCAGCGCATAAACTTGCGCCGGGGTATAAGGCAGCCGCCGGGTTTCGGCGTGGTGCGGCATCAGGCCCCTGCTCCCGTTGCCGCCGCTACCTTCGTCCGGCGCTTGGCCTGCATTTCGGCAAAATCGGCACCGGCGTGATAGGAGGAGCGCGTCAGCGGCGATGCCGCGACCTGCAGGAAGCCCTTGGAGCGGGCCACGGCGGCATAGGCGGCAAAAGTTGCCGGCGGCACGAATTCCATCACCTTGGCATGGCGCGGCGTCGGCTGGAGATATTGGCCAACGGTAAGGAAATCGACCCCCGCCGAGCGCATGTCGTCCCAGACCTGGTGGAGTTCCTGCGCGGTTTCACCAAGACCTACCATGACGCCGGATTTGGTGAACACTTGGTCGTTCAGTGATTTGACCTGATCGAGCAGCCGCAGCGAGTGATAATAGCGCGCGCCCGGCCGGATCGTCGGGTACAGCCGCGGCACGGTTTCGAGATTGTGGTTATAAACGTCCGGCCCAGCCGCGACGATCATTTCCACGGCCTTTTTCGCCTTGTTGCGAAAATCCGGGGTCAGAATCTCGATTGTCGTTTTCGGCGCGTGCTGGCGCAGCGCCTCGATGACGCGGACGAACTGCCCTGCTCCGCCGTCGGGCAAGTCATCGCGATCGACCGAGGTGATGACGATATGTTCGAGGCCCAGCGCTCCGGCCGCTTCGGCGACGTGCATCGGTTCGAGCATATCGACCGGCCCGGGCATGCCGGTCTTGACGTTGCAAAAGGCGCAGGCGCGCGTGCAGGTATCGCCCAGGATCATCACCGTCGCGTGCTTCTGGCTCCAGCATTCGCCGATGTTGGGGCAGGCCGCTTCCTCGCAGACGGTGTTGAGGTTCAACCGCCGCA
Organism: uncultured Alphaproteobacteria bacterium; assembly: GCA_903939555.1. GTDB lineage: Bacteria > Pseudomonadota > Alphaproteobacteria > Sphingomonadales > Sphingomonadaceae > Sandarakinorhabdus. Next base: position 6,575 of record CAJAHV010000325.1, read on the forward strand.
TCAGCGCCCTGGTTTCGGCAAAGACCGGCGATGTCGGTGCGCGCACGCGCAACCAGTCAGGTTTGCGCTGCCGGGCATCGGCAGCCGGGGCGAGGGACAGGACGGAAGCGGTGTTTTCGGTCATGGAGTTTGAATAGCGCGCCACACGGCTGCTGCCAATGCGACAGCGTGACGAAAGCGCCCCGGGCTGCTAAAACCCGCCATATGCCTGAATTTCGCCAACTCCTCGGCGGTTACCGGCGCTTCCGCGCTGGCCCCTATTCCGAACAGCGGGAACGCTATGACGCGATGGCCAACAAGGGCCAGGACCCCAAGGTGATGATTATCGCCTGTTCCGACAGCCGCGTCGATCCGACCCGGGTGTTCGATACCGGCCCGGGCCAGGCCTTTGTGTTGCGTAATGTCGCCAATCTGGTGCCGCCCTATGAACCCGACAGCGCCCAGCACAGTGCGTCGGCAGCGGTCGAATATGCCGTGACGATTCTCAAGGTGCATCACATCGTCGTCTTTGGCCATGCCCATTGCGGCGGCATCCAGGCTTCGCTTGATGGCCGGTTCGATGATGCGGCGCATGGCTCGGGCGGCTTTATCGGCAGTTGGATGTCGATGATCGCCCCGGCACGCGACCGCATTCGTGCCGCCGCCGCGCTGTCACCCGATATCGACGCTGCCGCCGCACTTGAACTTGAAGCCATCCGCATCAGCATCGCCAACCTGCGCAGCTTCCCGTTCGTCGCGGCAGCCGAAGCCGCCGGTGAATTGCAGATACAGGGCACATGCTTTGATATCGGTGACGGTGTGTTGCGGGTACTTGACCCGGCAACCGGTCGTTTCCTACCGACACCGATCGATTGAAACGGTACCCGGTCAAAGGCGATCAGCGC
>CAJAHV010000326.1 GCA_903939555.1 uncultured Alphaproteobacteria bacterium
AGCAATGCGCCATGATAGCGGTTGAACGCTACCGCCGTGTTTGCGAGCGTCTTGGCCACCGCCGCATCCTGCGCCTTGGCCCAGGGTTCGTAATGGGTGAGCGTGTGCACTGCTGCGGCACCGATACAGCGCGCGACATCGGGCACCACGGGCCCCGCTGCACCGCGCCGTAACAGCAAGCTGCCACCACGCGCCGCCAGATCCTGCGCCAGCGCGGCAAGGCTGTGGTGCAGCCACCAGCGCTGCGCCGCGCCCATCGCCCAGGCTCCCGGCGCTTCATCGTCAAGCACGAACAGCGCCACCACCGGTCCGGAACGGGCGGCTGCAGCCACGGCGGCGTGGTCGGCAAGCCGAAGGTCGTTGCGGAACCAGATGATATGCGGGGCTGACATGCACCTGTCTTACCGGCTATGGCCCAGCCTTGTCGCGGTAGAAACCGCTCCGCAGAAAGCGCCCAAATGCCGCAACTGGCCTATGTCGATGGCCGCATCGTCCCGCTGGCGCAGGCCCGCATCCCGGTAGAGGATCGCGGCCTGCAATTCGCCGACGCACTTTACGAAGTCGCCGCCGTGCTCAATGGCCGGCTGCTCGACTGGCCGCAGCATCTCATCCGGCTGCGGCGCGGCTTGGCGGCGCTGTTCATCGAACTCCCGATATCGGATGCGGCGCTGACCCTGCAGGCCAAGCGACTGATCGCCGCCAATGGCCATGCCGATGCGATCATCTACCTGCAGGTCAGCCGCGGTGTCGCGCGCCGCGACCATGGCTTTCCGGCCAATAGCCGCGCATCGCTGATCATGACAGTACGGCGTTTCGATTTTGCCCAGCGCATCGCGCAGCAGCGCACGGGCATCGCGGTCATCACCGTCAACGACATGCGCTGGCGCCGCGTCGATCTGAAGACCACCGGGCTGCTCGCCAATGTCATGGCCAAACAGGACGCCCGTGCCGCCGGTGCCTTCGAAGCCTGGCTTGTCGGCCCCGATGATATCGTCCGCGAAGGCAGCTCGACCAACGCCTGGATCGTCAAGGACGACGTGCTGATCACGCATCCGCTGTCGGAATCAATCCTGGCCGGGATTGCCCGCGCCGCGCTGCTGCGGCTCGCTGCCGGGGCTGGCATGACCATCGCCGAGCGGCCCTTCACCCTCGCCGAAGCGCTGGCCGCTGATGAAGCGCTGCTGACCTCGACCACGGCACCGCTGCTGCCGGTGGTGACGATCGATGGCTGCCCCATCGGCAGCGGCCGACCCGGGCCGATCGCGGCGCGGCTGGCGGCGCTGGTGTGGGGCGATATCGCGACGCAGACAGGTTGGCAGGCACCGGCCTGATCCGAAAAGGGAGAGCCGCGAGGCTCCCCCCCTGCCGGCACTTGGCGGCGATCGTTGCTTACATCATCGGCGGCGGCGGCATGTCGCCCGCCATGCCGCCGCGCTTGCCACGCCGGTGCTGCATCCGGCTTTCCATCCGCGACTTCATCGCCCGGGCATCGACGACAAAGGCCTTTCGGTCGGCCACCGACAGCTTTGTAAAGCCTGCCAGCATCGCCGCCTGATGGCGTTCGCGGTTGGCGTTCGCGGCATTGCGCTCATCGTCCAGCGCCCGCTTCAGCGCGGCGCTATCCAGCTTGTCGGCTTCGAGCAAGGTCAGCATCCGGTCGCGCGCCGCCT
>CAJAHV010000327.1 GCA_903939555.1 uncultured Alphaproteobacteria bacterium
GCTTGCCCGCGACATCGGGCATGTCGTCGATGGAGAGGAACTTCATGGCGTGGCTCAGAGCAGCTAGCCCATCGCGACAGCCGTATCAGCCATGCGGTTCGAAAAACCCCATTCGTTATCGTACCACGACACGACCCGCACCAGATTGCCGCCGATGACGGCGGTTTCGAGGCTGTCGACCGTCGATGACGCCGGCGCATGGTTGAGATCGATCGACACCAACGGTTCGTCGGTCCAGTCGAGAATGCCCTTCAACTCGCCCTGCGCAGCGGCCTTGAGCGCCGCGTTGACTTCGTCCTTCGTCGTCGGTCGGGCGCTTTCGAAGGTCAGGTCGACAAGGCTGACATTGGGTGTCGGCACGCGCACCGCCGAGCCATCGAGCTTGCCCTTCAGTTGCGGCAGCACTTCACCGACGGCACGGGCTGCGCCGGTGGTGGTCGGGATCATCGACATGCCAGCAGCGCGGGCGCGGCGCGGGTCTTCATGGATCTGGTCGAGGATCTTCTGGTCGTTGGTGTAGGCGTGGATGGTGGTCATCAGGCCCTTGACGATACCGAAGTCACGGTCGAGCACCATGGCGACGGGCGCCAGGCAGTTGGTGGTGCACGAGGCGTTCGAGACGATCTTGTGCTCAGCCCTGAGCTTGTCATGATTGACGCCATAAACGACGGTCAGATCGACCCCCTTACCTGGTGCCGAGATCAGCACGCGCTTGGCACCGGCAGTCAGATGTGCGCCGGCCTTGGCGGCATCGGTGAAGAAACCGGTGCATTCCAGCGCGATATCGACACCCATCTCGCCATGCGGCAGCTTGGCCGGGTCACGCTCGGCGGTGACACGGATGCGCTGGCCATCGACAATGATGTGGTCGCCGTCGACGCTGACATCGCCCCGGAAGGTGCCATGCACCGAATCACGCTTCAGCAGCCGGGCGTTCGACGCGGCATCGGCGAGATCGTTGATCGCCACGACCACGATATCCTGCCGGCCCGATTCGAGAATGGCGCGCAACACGTTACGGCCGATACGTCCGAACCCGTTGATGGCGACCTTGATGGCCATGACGATATCCCTTTTCTGCTGTCCTGCCTACGGTTGCCCGCTACGCGCCCAAGCATCTGCAATAAAATGACGAATAGGAAAAGCCCTTTAGGCGATAAGCCTGTCGCGAACACGCGCGGCCACCTGAGGCCCGGTCAGCCCGAAGCGGGCATAAACTTCGGCAATCGGCGCTGACACGCCAAAGGCATCGACACCGATGTTGATGCCCTTGTTGCCGGTGTAGCGTTCCCAACCGAGCGTAACGCCGGCCTCCACCGAGACCAGCAGCGCATCATCGGGCAGCAGCGCAGCACGATAGGCGGCGGGCTGGCAGTCAAAGGCTTCCCAGCACGGCATCGACACCACGTCGCAACCGACCCCCTCGGCCTCCAACAATACTGCGGCCGCCATGGCGATTTCGACTTCGGAACCGCTGGCAAGCAACACCACGCGCCGCGCTGCCGTGGCGCTGACCAGGCGATAGCCACCCATGGCGGTCAGATTTTCGCCCGCCGCCAGCCGCACCTGCGGCAGATTCTGCCGGCTGAGCGCCAGCACCGACGGCCGCCCGGTATCGGCAAGGGCCAGCGCCCAGCTTTCCGCCGTTTCCACCGCGTCGCACGGGCGATAGACGGCAAGATTGGGAATCGCGCGCAGGCTGACCAGATGTTCGACCGGCTGGTGGGTCGGGCCATCCTCGCCCACCCCGATCGAATCATGCGTGAGCACATAAATGACACGGGTGCGCTGGATTGCCGACATGCGGATGGCGTTGCGCATGTAATCCGAAAAAACGAGGAAGGTGCCGCCATAGGGAATGATACCACCATGCAGCGCAAGGCCATTCATCGCCGCTGCCATGCCGAATTCGCGGATGCCATAATTGACATAGCGTCCGCCATAATTGCTGGCCGTGAGCACGTCCTGGTCCGGGGTGCGAGTGAAGTTCGATCCGGTCAGATCGGCCGACCCGCCGATGGTCAAGGGTGCCGCCGGATTGATGACCCCCAACGCCATTTCGGAGGATTTGCGGGTCGCGACCTTCTGCGGCGCTGCGATCAGCGCGGCGATATGCCCTTCCAGCGCTGCCACTGCGGCGGCGGGAACTTCGCCGGCCATGCGCGCGGTAAATTCCGCCGCCCGACCGGAACCTGCCAGCCGAGCCTCCCAAGCGGTCCGCTCGGTTGCGCCGCGCGCGCCGACAGCGCGCCAGGCAGCGCCGATCTCGGCGGGGATTTCGAAGGGCGGCGCCGTCCAACCCAGCGCCGCGCGCGCACCGGCGATTTCAGCCGCGCCCAGCGGCGAACCATGTGCCTTGCTGCTGCCCGCCTTGTTGGGCGCGCCGAAGCCGATGGTGGTCCGGCAGGCGATCAGCGACGGCCGCGGATCGGCAGCGGCTTCAGCCAGTGCTGCAGCAACGGCATCATGATCATGCCCATCACAGGCAACGACATGCCAGCCCGACGCCGCAAAGCGCATCGCCATGTCATCGGATGTCGACAGCGACGTGGCACCATCGATCGAGATCTGGTTGTCGTCCCACAAGACCTTCAGCCGGCCAAGCTTGAGATGACCGGCCAGGCTGATCGCTTCCTGCGAAATGCCCTCCATCAGGCAGCCGTCACCAGCAATCACCCAGGTGCGGTGATCGACCAGCGCATCGCCATAGATCGCATTGAGATGGCGTTCGGCGAGCGCCATGCCGACCGCGGTCGCCAGACCTTGCCCAAGCGGGCCGGTGGTGGTTTCGACACCGTCGAGCTCGAAATTTTCAGGATGGCCGGCACAGGGGCTGCCGATCTGACGAAATTTGACGATGTCTGCCAATGTTGGCCGTTCATAGCCGGTGAGATGCAGCAGCGCGTAGATGAGCATCGAGCCATGACCGGCGGACAGCACGAACCTGTCCCGGTCGGGCCAGCGCGGCTGATTCGCGTCGAACTTGAGAAACCGGGTGAACAATACGGTGGCCGCATCCGCCATCCCCATCGGCATCCCGGGGTGGCCGGAGTTGGCGGCTTCCACCGCATCCATCGCCAGGGCGCGAATCGCGTTCGCCATCGATCGGGGATCGGTCATGCTCACATGCCTGAAATAAAAGTGATATTCGTCGCTTCCCGACTTTAAGTCGCGAATCGCAGGGCTGTTTGGCCTGATGGCGGCGAAAGCGTCAACCAGCCAATACGCTGCCCTTGCCGTCAGAGTGGACGCAAATCCCTGCTAAGGAAAGCGGCGGCAAATTGCTTTTGCTCACATGCTTCTTTACCAACGGGCGGTAACGTATTGAGCTATGAGGTCGCATCATCACTGAATTGGTCACCATCGTTTCCCGGATCGAAGGGGTTCTGGACAGGGTCGAGATGGCATTGGCTCGTCAGGCAGCCGAAAGCGCGCGCCTGAAACGTGTCGAAGCTGCGGCGGCATCGGTGCTGAGCGATCTTGATGCCATGCTCGGCAGCGTTGGTGATCGGGACGACACCATGGCCTTGCGTGATGGTTCCGCGCCTTTGCGGCGGGCTGACTGATGGGCACGGTCAATGTCGAAATCGGTGGCCGCAGTTATCCCTTGTCGTGCCGCGATGGCGATGAGCCCCATCTGGTCGATCTTGCCGCCGTCATCGCCGACAAGGTGCAAGGCCTGACCCAGTCGCTCGGCACGATGACCGAAGCACGGCTGTTGCTGATGGCGGCCCTGATGGTCGCTGACGAACTTTTCGAGGCGCGCAAGGGTGGCCAGCCGGCCCGGACGCCGCCACGCGACCCCGATCCCGAGGTTGCCGGCAGGCTGACCGCCCTGCTCCACCGCGCCGAAACCCTTGCCGCGCAACTCGAAGCCTGAGCCGGCACCTTGAGCGGCGGGGCAAGGCGCCCTATATGTCTGATCGGCGGGTACTGTCCGGCACGAGCACCGAGCATCCCTGAGGCGATTCACTTTCCTAGGGGGCTGGCCCTGGGCGGATCCTGGTCCGTCCTATCTGGTCCCCACCTGACGTAAACGGCGTCAGAGGATCTCTCATGCACCGACCCATGGTGGTCCCGCCAACATTGCCAACGCCGCTTGCGATTTACGGCGGCTTTGCGATTGCCAGCGCCGCTTGCGGGGCGCCGACGGGAAACTACTGCCAATGACTGCCGCGCCTGGTGATCCGAAAATCGCGCTGCGCCGGCACTTGCGGGCTGCACGTGCCGCCTTCGTCAAGGATATCACCCCCGCAGCGCGTGAAGCATTGGCGCGCGCGCTGGCGATCATGGCGGCGCCGGTCACCAGTCTGGCGCGCATGCCCGCCAGCTATGCCGCACAGGGCAGCGAGATCGACCCGCAGTTCATCGAACCCGGCCTGCCACGCCACGCTTTTCCAAAAGTGTACGATGAAAACCTGTTCTTTTACCTTGGTGACAGGAAGGCGCTGCGTCCCGGCTTCGGCAACATCCTGGAGCCCGATGCCAATGCGCCGATGGTAACGCCCGACCTCGTGCTGGTGCCACTGATCGGCGCAACGCTTGCCGGGCAACGCCTCGGCCAGGGCGGCGGCTATTATGACCGCACATTGGCGAGGCTGCGCGCCAGCGGCAGGGTAACGGCGCTGGGGCTGGCCTGGGACGCGCAGATCGTCGCCGCCCTGCCCGCCGACCCCTGGGACGAAATGCTCGACTGGATCGCGACACCAACGCGTCTGGTGGAATGCGCGCGCTATCGCTAACAGGCGCTGCATGGAACCAAGTTGGCGCAAACCGGCGGGCGTGATCGGCCTGCTTTTCTACATCGCCGTCTATGCCGGCATTGTCGCTTCGTTCGGCAGCGCCCTGGCGCGACTGCCGACGCTGCTTATGGTCGTCGCCTATCTGCTGTTCGGCATGGCGTGGGTGCTGCCACTGCGGCCGTTGTTCATCTGGATGAATACCGGGCGCTGGACAGCCCCCAAGGGAAAGACC
>CAJAHV010000328.1 GCA_903939555.1 uncultured Alphaproteobacteria bacterium
CGAAGCCGTGCTGGTGGAGGACGACGGCGAAACCCTGCTGCGGGCCGGCGACATCGCCGCCTTTGCCGCAGGTACCGCCAACGGCCATCACCTGCAAAACCGCAGCACCGCGCCGGCGACATTCCTTGCCATCGGCACGGATGATCCGGAGCGCGATGAATGCCATTATCCCGATATCGACATGCATTTGGGACCGTCCGGCTTCACCACCAAGGCGGCCCGCCCAGCCTGAACCCCACGCCTGAACCGCACGCCTGAACCGCACGCCCGAACCTCGCCCCGGAACAGCGCGCTTGAACCGCCCTGCCCCTTGGCTTACGGGCGCACATCATGATCAACCCCGTCCGCATCGCTGTCCTTGGCGCCTCCGGCTATACCGGGGCCGATCTCGTGCGCTTGGCACTGACGCATCCGCGCATCGAGATTGCGGCGCTGTCGGCGAACAGCAAGGCCGGGCAGACGATGGCCGATATCTGGCCGCACTTCGCGCCCTATCCCGGCCTGCCGCGCCTCGTGACCAGCGAGAGCATCGCTTATGACGGCATCGATGCGGTGTTCGGCTGCCTGCCGCACGCGGCGTCCGCCAGCCTGCTCGGCACGCTGGCGGGGGTGAAGATCATCGACCTGTCGGCGGATTTCCGGCTGAAAGATACCGCCACCTATGCCGATTGGTATGGCGCTGAACACCCGGCCCCGGCGCTGCTACCGCATGCGGTCTATGGCCTGACCGAATTCGCCCGCGCCGCGCTGCCGGGGGCGACGCTTGCCGCCTGTCCCGGCTGCTACCCCACCGCCGTGCTGCTGGCGCTGCTGCCGCTCGTCGCTGCCGGGGCGATTGGCGCCGACCGCATCACTGTCAACGCTCTGTCGGGTGTGTCCGGCGCCGGGCGCAGCCTCAAGGAAGCCAATCTGTTCCCCGAAGTCGCCGAAGCCGTCCACCCCTATGGCATCGGCCGCCACCGCCACATGCCGGAAATGGAGCAGGAGTTGGCCCGCGCCGCCGGCCGGCCGGTGACGATCAGCTTCACCCCGCATCTCGTGCCGATGAACCGCGGCGAGCTGGTCACCTGCATCGTCGAAACCGCGCGCCCGGTTGCCGAGCTGCGCGCCATCCTTACCGACCGCTATGCCGGCGAGGCCTTTGTCCACCTGCTGCCCGAAGGCGTCGCACCGGCAACACGGATGGTGCGCGGCTCCAACCATGCCGTCATCAACGTCTTTGCTGATCGCGTGCCCGGCCGCGCCATCGTCATCGCTGCCATCGACAATCTGGTGAAGGGATCGTCGGGCCAGGCGATCCAGAATTTCAACCTGATGTTCGGCCTGCCCGAAACCATGGGGCTGGAACAGGCACCCCTTTTCCCATGATACAGACCGACCGTCTGATCCTGCGCGATTGGCAGGCGGATGACGCGGCGCCCTTCAACGCGATGTGCCGCGACCCGGCGGTCATGGAACATCTCGGGCCATTGCAGACGCTTGCCGAAACCGGGGCCGCCATCACCCGGCTCGCGGCCATTCAGGCGCAAATTGGCCATACATTCTGGGCCATCGAGCGCCGCGACGACGGGCAATTCCTGGGGTTCTGCGGGCTCAAGATCGCCCCCGAGAACATCGTCGGCATAGAAGGCGCAATCGAGATCGGCTGGCGACTGCGGCGTGACGCCTGGGGCAAGGGCTATGCCCGCGAGGCAGCACAGGCGAGCCTTGGCTGGGGCTGGGCCAATCTGACTATCGACCGCATCATCGCCATCACGACGCCGGCCAATGGCCGCAGCTGGGGCCTGATGCTGCGGCTCGGCATGGTGCGGCGGCATGATCTCGATTTCGTGCATCCGGCGCTGGCGGCGGATGATCCGCTCAGCCCGCATGTCACCTACGAGATCATGCGGCCATGAGCCTTTATCGCTTCGGCGCCGCGAGCCCGACCATCGCCGCCAGCGCCTTCATTGCGCCCGGCGCGCGCATCATCGGCAATGTCACCATCGGCGCGGACAGTTCGATCTGGTATAATTGCGTGCTGCGCGGCGATGTCGAGGCGATCAGCATTGGGGCGCGCACCAATATCCAGGACGGCAGCGTAGTCCATGTCAGCGGCGGTGCCGCCGGCGCCCGCCATCCCACGCTGATCGGCGATGATGTGCTGATCGGCCATCTCGCCATGGTGCATGGCTGCACCATCGAGAACCGCGGCTTTGTAGGGCTCGGCGCGATCGTCATGGATGGCTGCGTGATCGAAAGCGACGGCATGCTGGCGGCGGGCGCGATGCTGACGCCGGGCAAGCGCATCGGTGCCCGTGAACTCTGGGCTGGCCGCCCGGCGAAACTGCTGCGCCTGCTCAGCGAGGCAGACATCGCCCGCAACCGCGCCGGCGTCGCGCACTACGTAGAACTCGCCCGGGAACACAAGCACCCCTGAAAGTGGGTGCAGGGCCTCAGGCCCTGCCCGCCGGAGGCTCTGCTATTCCGGCCACGCCGCCGCCTGCGCCATCACCCATTCCCGCCACGCATCATCCTTGGCTATCGCGGCATCAGCGGCAGCAGCGGCGGCGACGGCAGTGTCGAAAGATACCCAGCCGGCGGCCGCGCAAGCGGTATCAGCAGCGCCGGCGGGGGTTGCGGGAACGGCAATTGCGCCACCCGCGCCGGGGCGACCGGAATTGGCACGGGCCGCGGCCCAGCGCAGGCGCAGATCGTCACGGCGGCGGCCAACAGCGGCCAGGCGGGGGGCAAGCGCATCGTCACTCTCCTTGCTGATTTTGCTCTGGCGGGCGGCGGTGGCAGCGATGATGCGGCGCTGGTCGGCGCTGGCCCGATCGGCGGCGGCGCGCAGTTGCGCTGCATCACTGGCGGCTTGCACCCGCGCGCCGTCGGCGCGTGCGGCACGGATTTCGCCGCGATGCCACAGCGCCAGCCCGGTGAGCAGCAGGGCCGTCGCCGCCGCCGCCCAGACCGCGCGCGGCAGTCGCTGTGCCGAAGCGAGCAATCTTATCATGACTTGTCCTCTCCACCGCCCGCCGCGCTGAAATCGGCGCCCATAAAGCGCGCCGATACCTGGCGCAGCGCCACCGTCATGCTCAGCCCGATGAGCACGAGACCGGTCAGCATGAGGCTGGCATAGAGCGCCGTGCCGATGATGCGCAGCCGCGCCGCCGCCAGCCCCGCCGGCCAGGGCCCATCGAGCACGGCATGGGCGAGCCACAGGCTCTGCGCCGTCAACACGCCGGCGGCAGCGGCAAAGACCAGCGCCAGCATCGTCCGCCGCCATTGCGGATCGCGCCACCAGCGCATCATGCCACCCGCTCGGAAAGCCATCCAAAGACAAAGGCTTGTTGCGCCGGGCGCTGTTCGGCAATTTCGATATAGCGGGCGCCCTGCAGGGCATTGAGCGCGCGCCGCAGCAACGCTGCGAGCAGGGCTTCCATAACGGACATGCCGGCCTCCTGGTTGATATTAGGTCGGCTTGTTATCCAAATAGGTTGTAAAAGTCAAGAAAAAAGTGCCAAAATTTCGGACGGACACAAGCAAATACTGCCGCTGACGGCACCGCATCCATCATTTCAAATATCTGGGGGAAGGCTGGTCGGAGCGACAGGATTCGAACCTGCGACCCCTTGACCCCCAGTCAAGTGCGCTACCAGGCTGCGCCACGCTCCGACCGAAGGGCGCGCTTAGGCCATGCCGCGCCGCGATGCAAGCATTGGCGGGCCATTTGCCTCCCGCCGCCGTTGCGGAAAGAGCGCGCGCTTAAACCGTTTCAAGTCCATATTGCTTGATAAGCTCATACAAGGTCGGCCGGCTGATCCCCAGCACCTTGGCGGCGTTGCTGACATTGTTTTCTGTCCGCGCCAGCGCTTGGCGGATTGCCACCTTGTCGGCAACCTCACGCGCGGCCTTCAACGATATCGGCGGTTCGCTGCCGATCCGGCCAAGATCGAGGTTGCCGGCCGTCAGTCGCGACGAATCAGCGATGATGACCGCACGCTTCACCCGATTTTCCAGTTCGCGGACGTTGCCGGGCCAGCTCCAATCGCTGATCGCGGCAATGGCATCTGGCGTGAAACCCTTGAAGTCGCGCCCATTCTCTCGCGAAAACCTGGCCAGAAAATGATGTGCCAGCAATACCGCATCACCTTGGCGTTCGGCGAGCGAGGGAATGCGCACGACGATTTCGGCGAGCCGGTAGAACAGATCCTCGCGGAACTTCTGCGCCGCGATCATCGCCTCGAGGCGCTGGTGTGTGGTGCACACGATACGGACATCGACCGGAATCGACTTGCGGCCGCCGATGCGTTCGATCACCCGTTCCTGCAAAAAGCGCAACAACTTGCCCTGCAAGGGCACCGGCAGATCGCCGACTTGATCGAGGAACAGCGTGCCGCCCTCGGCCAGTTCGATCTTGCCTGCCTGCTGCTTGACCGCGCCGGTGAAGGCACCCTTTTCATAGCCGAACAGTTCGGCTTCGAGCAGATTTTCGGGAATCGCCGCACAATTGACCGCCACAAACGGCTTGCCGGCGCGCCCGGAGGCATTGTGCAGCCCGCGCGCCAGCAACGCCTTGCCGGTGCCGCTGGCGCCGAGCAGCATCACGCTGACCTGCGCAGTCGCCACCCGCTCGACCATCCGCGCCACCTTCAGCATCTCGGGCGCAGCGGTAATGACGCCGCCGAGCACATCGCCGGCCCCGGCGTTGACTGCTTCGACAAGCCGGCGGTTCTCTGCCTCCAGATCGGCGACATGAAAGGCGCGGCGCACGATCATGCCGAGTTCGTCGATATCGACAGGCTTTTGATAGAAATCGAACGCCCCTTCGGCGATCGCCCGCCGGGCACTTTCGCGTGCGCCATGGCCCGAGGCGACGATCACCTTGGTCGCCGGCCGCAACCGCAGGATTTCGTCAAGCGTCGCAAAGCCTTCCGTCACGCCATCCGGATCCGGCGGCAAGCCGAGATCGAGTGTCACCACATCCGGGTCATACGCGCGCAGCGCCGCGATGGCGGCATCGCGGGACCCAGCGATGACGACTTCATAATCGTCATAGGCCCAGCGCAACTGACGCTGGAGCCCTTCGTCATCCTCGACGACCAACAGTTTGCGGGAGGTCGTCATTGCGCTGCTAACGCCGTGTCGGCGAGTTGGTGCGCGGCGGCAAGCGGCAGCGTGACAGTGAAGATTGTGCCTTCGCCTTCGCGGCTCGCCACCTCCAGCCGGCCGCCATGGCTGCGGGCGATCTCGCGCGCTTCATAGGCACCGATGCCGAAGCCATTGGGCTTGGTCGACCGGAACGGCTGGAATAATTCGTCGCGGATGAAACGGGGCGACATGCCGCTGCCATGGTCCTCGATACGGAAAATGACCCGATTCTTGCCGGCTTCACCCTGCGTCTCGATCGACACCCGGATCGGCGCCTCGGGGGCCGAGGCATCGATGGCATTCTGGACAAGATGCAGAAACAATTGCTCGATTTGCACCGGATCTCCGATTATGCGCCGTGTTCGAAGGCTTTCATCCGTGGCCATCGCCAATGTCAACGGCGCATGCGCCTGACGCTTGATCGCGACGACCTGTTCCACCAGCGCGGCCAAGGCAACCGGTTGCCAGTCGGGGCCGCTGCGACTGCCCGGCCGTTGTGACAGGCGGGCAAGCATATCGTTCATTTTGCCGACCGAGCTTTGGAGTGTCTTGACCATATCGGCGCGAAATTCGGGGTTTTCAGCATGGCGTTCGGCGTTGCGCGCCACCAGCGACAATTGGCTGACGAGGTTCTTGATGTCATGCATGATGAAGGCGAAACGCCGGTTGAATTCATCGAATTTGGCGGCATCGGCGAGCGCCATCTGGGTCGAGGATTCAGCGATGTAGCTGGCTGCCTGGCGACCAAGGGTGCGCAAAAGGTCGAAATCTTCCCAGTTCAGGCTGCGCGGCACCAGCGATCGCTCGACAATCAGCACGCCGACCATGGCATCGAGATGGGCCAGCGGCACCGCCAGCCAGATGCGCGGATTGCTGGCGATCCAGCCCGGCAGCGGCATATCGCCATGATCCCCCTCGCCGGCGCGGACTTTGTCAAAATCGATGATGCGCTGTCGCTCGGCGAGGAATCGCACAATCGGCGAATCGAGTGCCAGCGCCTCGGGCTCAAGGTTGCGCGTTTGCCATGCCGCCACCGGCTCCAGCGTTTCTTCATCGGACACGAACAATATCCCGGCGGGGGAATCGAGCACCGCGCATACGGCCTGGATGACGCGGCTGTTGAGCGCGGCGGCGCTGTCGCTGGCTGCGGGGCCAGTCGGCGTTTGCGACACAGTGGCTATGAAGCGCAGCCATTCCAGCCGGTAATCATATTTGTAGGCGAAGAAATTCTTCGCGATCATCAGGCGCAGCGCGGCGCGAAACCGCGGGCTGAACAGGATGATGGCGCCCAGCGTGATGGTAGCGAACAGGAAAGTGACCTGGAACAAGCGCCCCCAGTCCCCGCCGAACAGCCGCAGGCCATAAGCCAGCAAGGCCATGACGATCAGATACGCCCCGATCATCGAGAAGGAGACGCTGTGGAATACCACCTGGCGCGACACCTGCATGCGCGCCACCCAGCCTTCGCGCGAAGCGATCAGCAACAGCGGTACCAGCAGCGCGAAAACGGTACCGCGAATGTTGTAAAGATCGCTCGATGGCGGCGGCAGCAGGTACGCCAGAGTGTGCAAATTGAGATCGTAAATGAACATGCCCGACAGCGCGATGGTCAGCAGCCGGACCGCATCGCGCCCGCCTTGTTCGGTGTTGACGAACATGTTGTGGATCAGCACCAGCCCGGAAACCGCGACGGTCATGCGCAGAATGTTGAACAGCGGCGCTATTGGCGAGCTTTCGCCGGCGAGCACGAGAAACGTGCTGCCCAGCAGATCGAGCGCCAGTTGCAGCGACACAAGGCAGCCCATGGCACCGGCGAGGACAAAGTTGAAGCGCAGACGGCTGTCGCGCTGCCAGATCGGGCGCAGCATAGCGACAAGAAAGCCGATCCAGGCCGCCGATCGCAAGGTGCCGGCGGCGGTCAACCAGAAGGCGAAACGCGCCGGATCGAAGACCGCCAGCACGAACGTAAGCGCCCAAAGGGCGGTGACCATCGCGGCAAAGCTCATCCAGCGCGCCGACGCGCTGGCGGTTCGGCGCCACAGTGCCGACACGGCAAGCCCGGAAAAGCCCAGAAAGGCGAGGAGATGGCCGAACAGGCCAATGTCGGTAAGTTGCATGTCGATCCCCGCAGCTTTGACAATAGCTTAGCGGCAGCGGCCCGGTGGCGCCAGAGGTGGGTTGGTGGCGCCAGAGGCGGGCGTGTGACGCGAGATACGGGCGTGTGACGCCGGCTGCCCGCAGCGGCACCGACCCAGCCAGCCTGCCGTCTGGTTGAAATTTACGCTGCCGCCCGGGTGACCAGCGCGGCACAATCGCCTAAGACCGAAGGGTGAACCGGCGTTTTCCCTCATGAGCATCTGGGCAACCCTGGCGGGGGCGGCCGCCGGGCTGCTGCTCGGCGGGCCGCTTGGTGCGCTGGCCGGCGCCGCGGCGGGCGGCGCGATCGACCTTGGCGTGCGCCGCGCCGCCAGCCCGGAACGCCGCCGCGTCGCCTTCACCATCGCCGCCATTGCGCTCGCCGCCAAGATGGCGCGCGCCGATGGCGATGCCTCGCCGGCCGAATTCGCCACCTTCCAGCGCTTGTTCCATGTCGATGCCAGCGAAGCCGGCAATGCCCGGCGCTTTTATGAACTCGCCCAGCAATCGGTTGCGGGGTTCGAAGCCTATGCCGAACAGGCCGCCGGCCTGATCGGTCCGGGCTCGCCGCTGCTCGAGGATCTGCTCGATGCACTGTGGTTGATCGCTGCCGCCGATGGCTTTGATCCGCGCGAACTCGATTATCTCGACAAGGTCGCGGCCCGGCTGGGCTTCGATGCCGCCGCTGCCGCCCGGGTGCGCAACCGCCATACCGCACCGGCCGACGATGATCCCTGGACGATCCTGGGGGTCGAACCCGGTGCCGATGCTGCCACGCTGCGCCGCGCCTATCACGCACTGGTGCGCGAATATCACCCGGATCGCCACCTTGCCGAAGGCGTGCCGGCCGAATTCATCCGCGTCACCGAAGCCCGCATGGCGGTGATCAACACCGCCTATGCCCGCGCAACAGGCCGCGCCGGCGCATGAAGCCCCGCCATCTCGCGCTCATCCTGCTCATCGATCTGGTCTGGGCCTTCAACCTGGTGGCGGTGAAGCTGGCGGTAGCGGATGCCCAGCCGTTGACAGCGGTGGCGCTGCGCTATGGCATCGTGCTGGTGGCGTGCCTGCCCTGGCTGCGCTGGCAGCCGGGACGGATGCGGGTCGTGCTCGTCACCGGGCTGGTGGCCGGCGCGCTGTTCATGGGGCTGGGCGGGCTGTCGTTCGCGCTGGCGTACAATGTCTCGGCGCTGGCCATCGCCGGGCAATTGGGCGTGCCGTTCAGCCTGTTGCTCGCAGTCGTCTTCTACCGTGAACAGATCCGCTGGCCACGCATCACCGCCGTGGCGCTGTGCTTTGCCGGCGTGGCGGTGATGGGTTTTGATCCGGCCATCGCGGCTGAAAGCGTCGCCTTGTGGCTGACGGTGGCCGCCTCGCTGGCCTGGGCGGCGGGGAATCTGCTGTTCCGCAAGCTCGCCGGCATCTCGGTATTGACCATCCATGCCTGGCTGGCGTTGATCAGCGTGCCGGTGCTGCTGGTCGCCAGCATCGTCTTTGAACCCGGCGCGCTGGCGCATGTCGCCAATCTCAAGCCGGCGACCTGGGGCTGGCTGGCCTATTCGGCGCTCGGCGCGTCGCTGCTCGGCCATGGCGGCATGAGCTGGCTGTTCCAGCGCTACCCGGTGTCGACCGTATCACCGCTGACACTGCCGACGCCCTTGCTGTCGGTGATGGTCGGCATTGCGGTGTTCGGCACGCCGATCACGCCGCAGATGATCGTTGGCGGCGTGCTGACCATCATCGGTGTCGGCATCATCACGCTGCGCACCGCGCAGAGGCGCGATGACGATGACGCGCAGAGGCGCGATGACGATGACGCGCAACGGCGCGATGATGACCGCGCGCAGAAGCGCGATGATGACCGCGCGCAGAAGCGCGATGATGACACCGTGCAGAAGCGCGATATGATCAACGAATGATCGCCCGCCCCAGCCCCAATTTCGATGTCCGCAGCCACCCCGTGTCGATGCTGGTGCTGCATTACACCGGCATGCAGAGCGCTGCCGACGCACTCGACCGCCTGACCGACGCGCAAGCCAAGGTATCGGCGCACTGGGTTGTTGCCGAAGATGGCCAGATCATCAGCCTTGTCGACGAAACCAGCCGCGCCTGGCACGCCGGCAAGGCGTGGTGGCGCGGCATAACCGATGTCAACAGCGCCAGCATCGGCATCGAAATCGTCAACCCGGGGCATGAATTCGGCTATCGTCCCTTCCCTGACGAACAGATGGCAGCCGTTGAACAGCTTGTCGCCGCCGCCGTCGCACGCTTCGGCATCGACCCGTCGAACGTCGTCGGGCACAGCGATGTCGCCCCGGCACGCAAGGATGATCCGGGCGAATTGTTCGATTGGCCGCGCCTCGCCCGCGCCGGGCTGGCCGTGGCAGTGCCGGCCGGCGGCTTCGATCCCAATTGGACCGATGCCGGCACACTCGCCGCGCTGCAGCGCTATGGCTATGACGTGACCGAGCCGCGCGCCGCCGTCATCGCCTTCCAGCGCCGGTTTCGCCCCGAAAACATCGATGGCAACATCGATGCCGCGACCCGAACGATCCTGCGCGGGCTGTTGACCTAGGCTTGAGGGCGGGGGTTTGCCGCAAGGCCGCCTTCAATAACCGGTCAGCAAGGGCGTCCGGCGGCTGGGTCAGGTGCCTCCGGCGGCAGTCCTAAGAGCCTCCGGCGGCTGGGGCCTTGGC
>CAJAHV010000329.1 GCA_903939555.1 uncultured Alphaproteobacteria bacterium
TATCGATGAACGGCATCGAATTGCAGGATCGGGAATTCGTTGCGGCCATCCGCGAAGGCCGCGAGCCCAATGCCTCGGTGGCGCAGGTGTTGCCATGCTATCGCACCTTGCACGCACTGGAGCAGCAACTGGGATGATGGTTCGCACGATTGGTGGCCGCAGCGTCCGCCCGGTGGGGCTGGGCTGCATGACCCTGTCTCACGGCTATGGCACGCCGCCAGATCGGGCGGAGGGCGCGCGGTTGCTGCACGCCGCGCTCGATGCCGGTTATGATTTTCTCGATACGGCCGCGCTGTATGGCTTTGGCGGCAACGAAACGCTGATCGGCGAAACGTTGGCAGGGCGACGCGGCGAATATCTGCTGGCCAGCAAGTGCGGCATGGCCGGGGTGGACGGAAAGCGCGTCATCGACGGCCGGCCGGCGACCATCATGGCCACGGTGGAGGCATCGCTGCAGCGGCTGAAGACCGACGTGATCGACCTGCTGTATCTGCACCGCCGGGATTATGCCGTGCCGATCGAAGACACGGTGGGGGCGATGGCCGCCCTGGTGCAGGCCGGCAAGGTGCGGATGATCGGCTTGTCAGAAGTTTCAGCTGCCACGTTGCGCGCGGCGCACGCCGTGCACCCCATTGCGGCCGTGCAGAGTGAATATTCGCTGTGGAGCCGCGAGACGGAACTGGGTGTGCTCGACACATGTGCTGATATTGGCGCGGCGTTCGTGGCGTTCAGTCCGCTGGGTCGCGGATTCTTGTCGGGCGCGGTGGACGCGGACAGCGCCTTCGAACGCGGCGATATCCGGGCCGGCATGCCGCGCTTTCAGGGTGAGGCGCGGCAGCATAATGCGCGGCTGGCTGGGCAGTTGGCGGTGTTGGCGGCCGAAGCCGGCTGCACGCCGGCGCAATTGTGCCTGGGCTGGGTGCTGGCGCGCGGCAGCCATGTGCTCGCCATTCCCGGCACGACCAAGCTGCGCCATGCCACCGACAATCTGGCGGCTGCTGATCTGATGCTGGATGCTGCCCTGCTGGCCGCGGCGGAGGCGATTTTCGCCGGCGGCGCGGTAATCGGCGAACGCTATCCGGCGGCAACCTATGTAGAGATCGATACCGAGCGCAGGTGAACAGCCTCTTGCGCGCGGCGGTTACTTGCCGCTAACCACGGGGAAACTTGCACGAAAGGTGCCCCCGCGTGACCGACGCTGCAGCCAAGAATGGCCGCCTGCATGACGCCGATGCCACGCGCGCTGATATCCTGCGCGTGGCTGCCACCGAATTTTCCGCCAAGGGACTGGCCGGCGCGCGCATTGATGAAATCGCCGAAAAGACCCGCAGTTCCAAGCGGATGATCTATTATTACTTTGGCAGCAAGGAAGAGCTTTATCGCGCCGTGCTGGAGCAATCCTATGGCGGCATCCGCGAAGCCGAGGCAGACCGGCATTTCGAGGAAATGCCGGCGCTGGAAGCGCTGCGCGCCCACGTCGAACATACGCTGGATTACCATCTTGCCCACCCCGAGTTCGTGCGGCTGGTGATGAACGAGAATATTTACCACGCCGAACATCTGGGCGGGGTGGAAGGCATCAGCGAGCGCAACCGCCGTGTGGTGGCATCGATGCAAGCCATTATCGACAAGGGGATGGCCGAAGGCACGTTCCGCGACGGTCTGGACCCGTTGGAACTGCATCTGCAGGTGTCGTCGCTGTGCTTCTATGTCGTGTCTAACCGCTATACGATCCGCACGATCTTTGGGCTGGACATGGCCAATCCAGAGGTGATCGCGCGCCGCCGCGCCGCCATCGTGCACACGATGCTGGAGGCCGTGCGCCGCGGTTGAACGACGTTTCGCAGGTGGGTGGACATGCCTTGCCGATCACAGGCGAAGCGATTATGGACGAACTGGTTAATATAACTATCCTGGGGAGGGTGGAACATGGCCGCGACACGGCTTGCAACCGCCATCGGCATCGCCTTTGGTCTGGCCGGCGCTGCCTGTGCACAGCAACCATCGGGGCCGCGCGACCTGCCAACCGTCGGCGGCGGTCCGGCACAGGGAGATCCGATGCCGGACCGGGCGCTGGCGTTTCCCGGCGGCGTCACGGCGCAGGCCGATGTCATTTTTTTCACTGTAAACGGCTTTCGGCCGCTGCGGCTTGATCTGTACCGGGTGGCCGGAGCGGCGCCCAAGCCGTTGGTGATCTATGTTCACGGCGGCGGCTGGGTGGCAGGACACACGCGGGCAGCCGGTGCCATCAGCGATTTCCCCTCTGCATTGGCAGGCCTGGCGCGCGAAGGTTTTGTGACGGTCAGTCTGGAGTATCGGCTGGCCGGCGAAGCGCCGCACCCGGCGCAATTGCGGGATCTGCGCGCCGCCATCCGTTATTTGAAGGCCAATGCCGGCAAATACGGCATCGATCCCACCCGCATCGCGCTGTGGGGCGGTTCGGCGGGCGGGCATCTGGCAGCACTGGCGGCCACGTCTTGCCGCGATGCCAGCCTGGATGCCAAAACGGGACAGCCGGCGGGCGACACCTGCGTGCAGGCCGCCGCCATCTGGTACGGCGTGTTCGATTTCGCGCCGATCCTTGCGCGCCAGGCGCAGCCCGGCGCGCCGGCAGTTGAAAATCAGTTGCTGCGCTGTATGCCAGCCACATGCCCGCCATCCCGCGTGGCAAACGCCAGCCCGGCGCATTATTTCAGCCGCAACGATCCTCCATTCCTTCTGATCCACGGCATTAACGACCGCACCGTGCCAGTGGAGCAGTCACGGATCGCAGAAGCCGGCCTGAAGGCAAACGGCGTACCGGTGCAGTCGATTTACATTCCGGATGTGGACCATAGCTTTATCGGCAAGGACGCGGCGACTACCCACACCGCCACCATGACGGCGGTCAACGCCACTTTCGATTTCTTCCATGCCACCCTTGGAGGCCAAAAATGACACGCATTGCCCGCATCGCTTTTGCCCTGCTGCTCGCCACCACCCCGGCTACGGCACAACAAGTATCGGTCGACACCGGCCGCCTTGCGGGACGCACCATTGATGGCGGCGTGCAGGCCTATATGGGTGTGCCCTTCGCCGCGCCGCCAGTGCGCGAATTGCGCTGGAAGGCGCCGCAGCCGGCGGCGCAGTGGCCGGGCGTGCGCGACGCCACGCAGGCCGCGCCAATGTGCCTGCAGTCCGGCCGCGGCCGGACCATGAACCATTATTTCGGCAACGAGGCTGTGTCGGAAGACTGCCTTTATCTCAACATCTGGACGCCGCCCGGCGCGCCGCCGCCCGGCGGCTGGCCGGTTGTCGTGTGGATCTATGGTGGGGCCTTCAGCGTCGGCTCCACTTCGATGGCCAACTATTCCGGGGCTAATCTTGCGAAGAAAGGCGTCGTCCAAGTCAACATCGCCTATCGCGTTGGGCCGCTCGGTTTCCTTGCCCACCCGGAACTCAGCCGCGAAGGCGGCGGCCACAGCGGCAATTATGGTCTGATGGACCAGATCGCCGGCCTCCAGTGGGTTCAGCGCAACATTGCGGCCTTTGGCGGCAATCCCGGCAGTGTGACCATCACTGGCCAGTCAGCGGGATCGATGTCGGTCGGCACGCTGCAGATGTCGCCGCTGGCCAAGGGCCTTTTCCACCGCGTGGTGGGCATGAGCGGCAGCCCGATGCGCCCGCGCGGCGCGGTGCCGCTTCCCGAAGCAGAGGCCCAGGGGGTGGCTTTGCAGAAAGCACTGGGGGCAGATGGCATCGACGCCATGCGCGACTTGCCCGGTGATCGCGTGCTGGCCGGCGCTGCTGGCGTGCCGCGCGACGCTCTGGTGGCCGATGGCCAGGTGCTGACCGGCGATGCCAAGGCGACCTATGCTGCCGGCGCGCAGAGCAAGGTGCCGGTGCTCATCGGTTTCACCAACGACGAAGCCTTTGCCAGTTTGGGCCAGGTGAAGACCAAGGCCCAGTTCCAGGCGGCTGTGCGCGCCCGCTTCGGCAAGCAGGCTGATACTGTGCTGGAAAGCTATGCCCCCAAGACCGAAGCCGATCTCTATCGTTCGCTCAACGATCTGCAACGCGACATGAGCATTGGACAGCAGGTGATGGGCTGGGCCACCGCCCAGGCGAATGCCGGCAGCCCGGCTTATGTCTGGCAGTTTGCGCGCCGCCAACCCTATGCATCGGGCATCCGTTTTGCCGATCATGATGCGGCCACGGCCGGCGCCTATCACACGGGCGACGTGCCATACTGGTTCCAGACTCTGGACAGCCTGAACATGTTCCGCACCACGCGGGTATGGACGGCGGCGGACCGGGCGCTGGCCGATCAGATGTCGGACATGCTGGTGCGCTTTGCCCGCGGCGACGCGCCGGCGGCGAATTGGCCGCAATTTGATCCAGCAAAACCCCAGTTGATGTGGCTGGACCTGGAACCGCGCGCCATGGATTGGCCCAAGGCGGCACTGGTGGCCCGGCTCAATCCCAAACCGGCACCGCGCGTGTCGGCGACAAGGCGGGCGCGTGATTAAGTATCTGCCTTTCGCCCCGCTGGTGCTGGCGGCAGCGATCAGCGCGGCGGCCGCACAGGATGCAAAGCCTGATCTGTCGTTTCTGCCGGCCGGGCCGGGGCGTGAACTGGTCGGTGCGAAATGCGGCACCTGCCACGCGATTGCCACCGTGGTAGGGCAACGCCGGGACCGCGCTGCTTGGGAACAGGCCATTGATCAGATGATCGGCCGCGGTGCCGAGGTCAGCGATGCCGAATATGACGCCATCGCCGCCTATCTGGGCACGCATTTCGCGCCCTGATCGGCGCCATCTCAGTTCGGCAGGGCAAACGCCATCACCACATCGCTGGTCAGCGGACTGTCGAGGAAGCTGCCGCCAGTGGCCGTCACCACCACATATTGCCGGCCATCCTTGCCGCGATAGGTGGAAGGCGTGGCGTGGGCGGCCGCGGGCAATTTATACTCCCACAGCATCTTGCCGGTGGCGCTCTCAAAAGCCCGGAAGCGGCCATCGTCGCTCGCGCCGATGAAGGTCAGGCCCGATGCCGTGCTGATCGGCCCGCCGATATTGGGCCGGCCAGTCAGACGCTTGCCTTCGGGCAGTTCGTCAGTCACGCCCAGCGGGACGGTCCAGGCGATCTTGCCGGTTTGCGCATCGATTGCCGACAGGCGGCCCCACGGCGGCTGTTGGCACATCAATTTGGTGCCGGGCAGTTGGAAACGGCCACTCACCGGGCCGCGTTCCACGGGCAGTGGGCCTTTTGACGGCACCAGCGCCGTGACCTGCCCCAGTTCAGACGTGTTGACGATGATCAGGCCCTTGTCGGCCGCCAGCGTGCCGCCGCCCCAGTTGGCGCCGCCCTGCAGGCCGGGAAAGCTGATGGTCACCTCGTTGAAGCCCACAGGCACATAAAGCCCGCCAGGAACCATGTTGTTCTTTGTGACCCAGTCTGTGCAGGCGCTTTTCAGTTCGGGCGTCACGTCGGCAATGTCGGCCATGGTGAAGCTGGTGCGCACCAGCGGCGGCGTCACCTGCGGAATGGGCTGGGTGGGCGATGTGACCTCGCCGGGCACCTTGCTGGCCGGGAAGCGCTGTTCCTTCACCGGGAAGATCGGTTTGCCCGTAGTGCGGTCAAGAATGAACACTAGGCTGTTTTTCGACACGACGGCGACCACCGGGATGGTGCGGCCGCGCTTTTTCACATCGAACAGCAAAGGCGGCGCCTGCAGATCATTGTCCCAGATATCGTGGTGGACGATCTGATAATGCCATAGTGGCTTGCCGGTGGCGGCATCGGCGGCCACCAGGGTGGTGCTGAACAGATTGTCCCCGGGCCGGTCTCCACCAAACCGATCGAAACTGGGCGCAGCGAACGGCATGTAAACTATGCCGCGCGCGCTATCGACGGTCATGAAGCCCCAGACATTTGTGCCGGAACGCGCTTCGGCCCCATCCTTGCCCGCCGTATCCTTGCCCCACGTGTCGCGATACGGCTCACCAGCGCGCGGCACACTGTGGAACGTCCACACCAATTTGCCGGTGCGGGCATCCCAGGCGCGCACGTCGCCAGCGGCACCGCGCGGCGGGAATTCCTGCACGGCGGAACCCGTGATCACCAGATCCTTCCAGACGATCGGCGGGGAGGTCATGCCATATTGGCGGCTTTCCAGCCCGTTCATTACCTCGGGCGTCTTCATGTTGATAACGCCGCCCGTGCCGAACCCGGCAACCGGCTGCCCGGTGCGGGCATCCAGTGCGTAGAGCCTGCCATCGCGCGTGCCGAAAAACAGCCGCGGTGGCGTGGCGGCATCACCCGGCCAATATTCAACACCGCGCAAGGATGGCTGGCCCGGGCCGGGGATCGGCGTGGTCCAGATTTCGCGCCCCGTATCGGGTTCCAGTGCCACCACCCGGCCATAGGGTGTGGTGGTATACATCACGCCATCGATTATTAACGGTGTGGACTGCGATCCGGCAAAACGACTGCGCTGCCGGCTGAAGGCCCCGCCCCCCGGAGCACCGCCGGGAGGAGGGCCAGCCGCTTCTGCCGCACGCTGAGCCACGGCGGCGGCGTCCACTGGCGCCGTATCGAGGCTGGCAGGGCGCATATGGTAGGTCCACGCCGGTGCGAGGCGCGCGACATTGGCCGGATTGATTTGATCAAGCGGCGAATGGCGCTTACCGCCCTTGTCGTGGCCATAAGTGGGCCAATCGGCAGCAGGATCGGCATGCGCGGGGGCCAAGACTGGGGAGATGCCGACAGCAAGCCCGGCCAACAGCATCGAAACGCGGCGCATTGCCATTCCCTTTCGTTTTTTATATGTACCAGTTCGTACACAAGCGGGCAACAGACCACAAGCCTTGCGACTTGCCCAAAGCGCCCGCGTGCGGGCAGGTGGGCCGAGCAAATAGAAGGCAACCTGCAGGGGATGATGATGACGGCAGCAATACACGTCTTGAACGGACCCAACCTCAATTTGCTGGGGGAGCGCGAGCCCGAGATTTATGGCCGCGATACGTTGGCCGATGTCGAAGCGCTGTGCCGTGCTGCGGCCGGCGATCTTCCGCTCATCTTCCGCCAGACCAACAACGAACATGAAATGGTGGAATGGGTGCAGTCGGCCCGCAAGGGGCAGATCGGTATTGCCATCAATCCGGCCGCCTTCACCTATGCCGGCTATCCCATCTTGGATGCGCTGAAGATGGTCGATTGCCCGGTGATCGAAGTGCACATCAGCAATATCCATCGCCGCGAAGCCGAATGGCGCAGCAAATCGATCATGACGCAGGTGGTGACCGGAATCATTTCCGGGCTCGGTGTGGCGGGATATGGCCTTGCCGTGCAGGATCTGGCTCGACGCTGGGCGCAGGGTTGATGCAGCCGACACGCGCCCGGTTCGGTATCCTCGCGCTGATTTCAGCAGCGACGATGCTCAACTATCTAGATCGCAGCGTTCTGGGCGTTGCCAAACCGGCATTGACCGCGGAATTGCATATCGGCCCTGAAGTCATGGGGCTGATTTTCTCGGCATTTTCGTGGACCTATGCGCTGGCACAGGTGCCGGGCGGCTTCGTGCTTGATAAATTTGGCACCCGCATCACCTATGGCCTGTCACTGTTTCTGTGGTCGGCGGCGACGGCGCTGCATGGCTTGGCCAGTGGCGTGGCCGGGCTGCTGGGTGCGCGGCTGGCGCTGGGGCTGGCGGAAAGCCCGTGTTTTCCAGCCAACAGCCGGGTGCTGGCGAGCTGGTTCCCGCAAGGGGAGCGCGCGCGGGCCAATAGCGTTTATGCCGTGGGCCAGTATATCGGTCTGGGGTTGCTGATCCCGGTGCTGGGCTGGATCGTCGCCACCTGGGGCTGGCGGTCGCTGTTCTGGCTGGTGGGCGGCATCGGTGTGGTGTTTTCCGGCGTGTGGTTCTTGTATTACCGCGAGCCGCAAGACAGCCATGCCAACGCTGCCGAACTGGCCATGATCGAAGCGGGCGGCGGGCTATCCACTTTGCAGGCGCCGCCTTTCAGCTGGGCGCTGTTGGGCCGCCTTATCCGCAAACGGCAGGTGCTGGGCGCGTCCATCGGACAGTTTTGCGGCAACAGCACGCTGGTGTTCTTCCTCACCTGGTTTCCCAGCTATCTGGCAGACGAGCGCGGCATGGATTTCCTGAAATCCGGCTGGGCGGCGGCTCTGCCGTATCTGGCGGCAAGTGTTGGCGTGCTCGTCGGCGGGCAGATTTCGGATTGGCTGATCCGCCGAACTGGTTCGGCAACTCTGGGCCGCAAGCTGCCGATCATTGCCGGGCTGCTGCTCACCTCGACAATGGTCGGCGCAAATTTCACCGACAGCAACGACATGGTGATTGCCATTATGAGCTTGGCGTTTTTCGGGCAGGGCATGGTCAATCTGGGTTGGACACTGATCACCGATGTTGCACCGCGCGAAGCGGTAGGCGTGACCGGCGGGCTGTTCAGCCTGTGTGCGAATGTGGCTGGCATAGTCACACCGCTGGTGATCGGCTTCATCGTTGGTGCCACGGGAAGCTTCTATGGCGCACTGGCCTATATTGCCGCGCTCGGGCTGGTGGGCGCTGCCGCCTACATTTTCGTGGTTGGTCCGGTGGTCCGGGTTTCGCTCGACTGAACTGGGCCGAACTTGACGCACAAAGCGCATGCCGATAACGAACGCACTAGTTGGTTCATAAAAATCGGAGCCACTGTTGGGGAGGATATCATGACCGTTTCGACACGACTGCTGCCGCATGTCTCGCTCTTGGCGATTGCCGCCACACTGGCGTTTCCACAAATCTCTGCCGCCCGCGCGGCCGAAGACCAGCAGAGCGGCGACGCTACTGCGGAAGAAAAAGCAGAGGCAGCAGAGATTGTCGTTACCGGCTCCAGCATCAAGGGTGTCGCGCCGGTCGGTTCCAACCTGATCAGCGTGAGCTCCGAGGCGATCGAAAAGACCAACGCGCAGACCGTGCAGCAGATCCTGCGCTCGGTGCCGGCGGTGGTCGGCCTCGGCTCGGCGGGGCAAGGCTCGTTTAACTCCGCCTCGCAATCCGGAACCAACGCACCGACCATCCATGGTCTGGGCGGTTCGGCATCCAACTCCACGCTCAACATCATCGATGGCCACCGCATCCCGTTGTCGGGCGTCAACCACAGCCTGGGCGATCCCAACATGGTGCCAGTTACCATGATCGAGCGCGTCGAAGTGCTCGCCGAAGGCGCCTCATCCATTTACGGCTCTGATGCCGTGGCCGGGGTCATCAACTTCATCACTCGCCGCAAGTTCGACGGTATCCAGACGTCGGGACAAATGGGCTTTGGTGACGATTATCGCACCTATCAGGCCGGCTTCGTCGCTGGCACCAGCTGGGAAAACGGCTGGGTGACGGTGGGCTACAACTATTCGGACCGATCACGCCTGAAGACCGCCAGCCGCTCGTTCCTGGGTGCCGATCAGCGCCAGCGCGCGGCGGATGCCGGGCTCGACCTGTCCAGCGCCACCGCGCAGAACCGTGCCAATTTCGCCAGCTTCAACTGCGATCCGGCCTCGGTGCAGCCGGGCGGCACCACCAACATCTTCAGCAACACCGGCAGCGGCTATGGCAATCCGGTGTCCAACGCGCAGTCGAATGCGTTTTGCGACATAAACCAGATCGGTGATCAACTGCCGGAAGAACGTCGCCACAATGTGATGATGAAGGCCGAGCAGCAGGTTGGTGACAAGCTCACTCTGAGCGGCGACATCCTCTATTCTAACCGCAAGAACAACCAGCAGGTGTCCCGCGGCCAGAGCGGCACCGGCGGCGGCGCCGTGCTCGCCACCGTGTTCGGCCCCGGCGCCACGCCGACCGGCGGTGCGGGGCAGATCAACCCCTTCTATGTCGCGATGCCGGGCCAGACCTCGACCAGCCAGCAGGTGCGCTTTTCCGGCGACAATTTGCTCGGGTCGGGCGCCGAGATCAATTCCGGCGAAGAGCATTTCTTCGTCAACACCCGCGCCGAATATGAGCTGTCCGACAAATGGGCCATCTCCGCCCTGGCCCTGATCGGCACGTCGGACAGCTTCGTGCGCGACACTGGCCGCCTCAACCAGTCGGCGGCGCTGTTGGCGCTGAACGGCACCACCAACCAAGGCGGCAGCCTGACCACCGTTTCCGTGCCGGCCACGGGCGTGATCGTCACGCAGTTGCCGCTCACCACAGTGAATGCGCTCGATGTGTGGAACAGCGGCGCGGCCAATCGCACATCGGCGGCCGTGCGCGCGCGGCTGACCGACACCACCACCTATCGTTTCACCCGCCAGGGCATCCAAAATTATCGCCTGCAGGCAGCCGGCGAGCTGTTCGATCTACCGGGCGGCGCCGCGCAGGTGGCCGTGGGTGGCGAGTATATCGCCTATACCATCCGCCAGAATGCCGCGTTCGCCAACGGCACCGGGCCATCGAGCAGCGGTTCGACCACGATCAATCTTGATTACAAGCGCAATGTGAAGGCCGCCTATGCCGAAGTGCTGCTGCCCTTCATTGGGCCGGAGCAAGACATCCCCGGCATCTACAAGCTTGAGTTGAACCTGGCCGGGCGTGTCGATGAGTATTCGGATTTCGGTTCGACCACCAATCCCAAGATCGCAGCAAGCTGGGAACCGGTGCGCGGCATCCGCGTGCGCGGCAACTGGTCCAAGAGCTTTGTGGCACCGGCGCTGACCAGCTTCGGCGCCGATGGCCAAGGCACCACCGCCGAAACCTCGATCGCTGGCGGTCCATCCAACCTGGCGGTGCCGATTGCCGCCTATCCGGGCGTGAACACCATTCCCGGCATCGCCTGCACCGCCACCGCCTGCACCGTGGGCACGCCCACCATCCAAGGCCTGCAGATCAATGGCGGCAACAGCGATCTGGTCGCGCAAAAGGGCACCAGCTGGGCGCTGGGTGTGGATTTCACCCCCAGCTTCGCGCCGGGTCTGCGCCTGTCGGCCACCTTCTGGAACAATGAATTCACGGGCGGTGTCACGGCGCCGGCATCGGGTTCGGCGGTCAACATCACCGGCCTTCAGTCGCTGCTGCGCGTTTTCCCTGCTGGCGCCACCCCAGCACAGTTGGCGGAAATCATCGGCAACCGGCCGCTGACCACCACCATTCCAAGCAGCGTGCGGTATGTCTATGACTTCCGGCAGCGCAATGTGCTGAACCTGAAGGTGCAGGGCATCGATGCCGATGTCCGCTACAGCCGCTCCGCCGATTGGGGCAGCTACAGCGTGGGCGCCGCCATGTCGCTGAAGACGAAGTTCGACCAGAATTTCGGCGGCGGCCCAACCTTCTCGGTGCTGAACACCACCGGCTTTAACGGCACCTTCCCGTCGATCAGGCTCGATCTGCGCGGTGATGTCGGCGTGAAGGTCGGCGATTTCGCGGCCGATCTGTTCGTCAACCACACCGGCGGCTATCGCAACTTCAGCGGCAACGCCATCACCCCAGTGGTGTCGGTGGGCGGCGTGCCAACGGGCGCCGGCGGCGATCCGGTGAAGGCCTACACCACCTTCGACACGCACCTGGCCTACACCCTGCCCGAAGGCTGGATGAAGGACGGCGAAGTGTTCCTGGACGTGCAGAACCTGTTCAACGTGAAGCCGCCGTTCTACAACAACGCACAAGGCTATGACACGTTTGCCGGCAACCCGATCCTGCGGGTCGTCAGCGTCGGCGTACGGACCCGCTTCTGATGGCGGAAGAGGCGAGCGCAGCAGCGATGGCAGATGTGGTGACCAGAAACCCACATCTGGTTGGCCTGATTGGCCGCGATATCGCTGCTTCGCGTTCGCCCTGGCTGCATGAAGGCGAAGCCCGCGCGCAGGGGCTTCGCCTGCTCTATATGCTGTTCGACTTCGCCCAGCGTGGCTGGACCGAGGCGGATTTGCCGCGCCTGCTGGCCGCACTCCACACGGTGGGTGCGGCGGGGTGTAACGTTACCTACCCCTACAAGCAGGCGGTTATCGGCCTTCTCGATGAACTGTCGCCGCAGGCCCGCGACGTCGGGGCAGTGAACACCATCGTCCTGAAGGACGGTCGAGCCGTCGGTCACAACACTGATGTTATCGGCTTTGCCGACAGTCTCGCCCGCGGACTGTGCGACCGGCCCTACAGCTCAGTCGTGCAGGTGGGCGCAGGTGGTGCGGGTGCCGCCACCGCCCACGCGCTGATGATGCACGGCGTCAATCATCTCCAACTGTTCGATATCGATAATGAGCGAGCCAGCGCGCTGGCTGAACGGCTGCGGGCCCAGTATCCGTCACGCCGCATCAGCATCGGCGGCGATCTGGTCGTTGCCCTCGCTGCCGCCGATGGAATGGTCAATGCCACACCGATGGGCATGGCCAAGATGCCCGGTCTTCCCGTCCCGGCCGAAAGCCTGGGGCCGCACCTGTGGTTGACGGATATCGTTTATGTGCCGCTGGAGACGGCGCTTGTGGCTGAAGGTCGGCGCCGGGGCTGCACGGTGATCGATGGCAGTGCCATGGTGATCGGACAGGCCGCTGCCGCCTTCGCCCTGTTGACCGGCTGCACCGCCGACATCATCCGCATGCGCGCGAACTTTGATCAGTTCGCTCCGGCCAAGGCCGCATGAAGCGTTCAATCGCCACCGTGTCGCTCAGCGGCACGCTGGAGCAAAAGCTGGCCGCCGTCGCCGCTGCCGGCTTTCAAGGTGTCGAGATTTTCGAAACCGATCTCATCACCTTTCCAGGCCGCCCGCGCGATGTCGCCGCCATCGCCGCCGACCTTGGCCTCACTATCACGTTGTTCCAGCCCTTCCGCGATCTGGAAGCCATGCCGGAACCGCAACGCACCCGGGCTTTCGAGCGTATGGAGCGCAAGTTCGATGTAATGGCCGAACTGGGCGCGCCGCTTGTGCTGCTGTGCTCGAACTGCTCGCCGCTTGCCCTGCCCGATCGGCCGCGCATGATCGCCGACCTGCATGAGCTGGGCGACCGCGCCGCCGCACGCGGGCTCAAGGTCGGCTATGAAGCATTGGCGTGGGGACTGCACGTCAACGACCATCGCGAGGCATGGGCACTGGTGCGCGACACCGATCATCCGGCAATCGGCCTGATCCTCGATACCTTCCACTCCCTTTCGCGCGGCATCCCTTCGAGCAGTATCGGCGACATCCGGCCTGAGAAACTGTTTCTGGTCCAGGTTGCCGATGCACCCCGGCTCGACATGGAGTTGCTGCAGTGGAGCCGGCATTTCCGCTGCATGCCCGGCCAAGGCGATTTGGCCGTCACCGATTGGGCCGAAGCAATCTGGCGTACCGGCTATGACGGCTGGTGGAGCCTGGAGATCTTCAACGACCGCTTCCGCGCCGGTTCAGCCAGCAGTGTCGCGCAGGATGGCAACCGCTCGCTGCTGGCGCTGCACGACGCGGTGGCAAGGCGCCCGCGCAGCCCGCTCACGCCCCAGATACCGCCGCCAGTGCAAAGCGAGCGCATGGCTTTCATCGAATTTGCCGCGAGCCACGAAGAAGCGGCCGCTTTGGGGCAGATGCTCGCGGCGTTGGGTTTTCGTGCCACCGGACGCCACCGCCGCAAGGACGTGACCCGCTGGTGTCAGGGCGACATCAACATCGTCGTCAATTCCGAACCCGAAGGCTTTGCGCACAGTTTCGACATCATGCACGGCGCTTCAGTGTGCGCTCTCGGGCTGGAAGTGGATGATGTTTCTGCTGCGCTGGAACGCGCCCGCGCCCTGGGTGTGCCGCTGTTCGAACAAGCGGTCGGGCAGGACGAGATGGAGCTGCCCGGCGTCCGGGCGGTGGGCGGCAGCCTGCTGCACCTCATCACTAAGGGTAGCGAAGATGCCGTTTGGGCGCATGAGTTTCCTGTGCCAGTCCCCACCGCTCGCGCTGGGCAGCCGCTCGGCCTGACGCAGATTGACCACATCGCGCAGACGATGACGCACGAAGAGTTTCTGAGCTGGCAGCTGTTTTATGTGACGTTGTTCGGGATGACCAAGACCCCGCAGATCGACATCGCCGACACGCTTGGACTTGTGCACAGTCAGGCGGTTGAATCGCCGGGCAAAGGCATCCGCATCACCCTCAATGGCAGCCAAAGCGGGCAGACTCTCTCGTCGCGCTTTGTCCAACATTATTTCGGGGCCGGGGTGCAGCATATTGCCTTTGCCTGCCCCGACATATTCGCCGCCGCTGCGGCGGCATCCGCCAACGGGCTCGACCTGCTGCCAATCCCGCCGAATTATTATGACGATATTGAAGCACGCTTCGGCCTCGATCCGGTGCTGGTCGATCGGCTGCGCGCGCACAATATTCTTTATGACCGGGATGGCGAGGCGGAGTATTTCCAGCTCTACAGCCGCGCCTTTGCCCGCCGCGTCTTCTTCGAGGTCGTCGAGCGCCGCGCCTATCAGGGCTATGGCGCCGCCAATGCCGTGGTCCGCCTCGCCGCCCAGGCCCGCTTCAAACCGCCCGCCGACTGAAGCCTATTTCGGCGCCGGCGTCATCGGGTGCGGGCGTGGCGCCTGCCCGCCATTGATCGCCCACTTGATGCCTTCCAGAAACAACGCCTGAACCCGCGGATCATCCCAGGCGGCATCAGGGTGGCCCAAGCCAGAATAAAACACCCTGCCTTTGCCGTACGACTTGATCCACGCCACCGGAAAATCGCCATCCTTGCGGTGAACACCGGGCAGGGCGAGATCCAGATCGCGCGTATCCAGCCGTGCAAGCACATCGACATCGGCGCGTGAATAGGGCGTCGGCAGCATCTGGTAATGCTCATCAAGCAGCACACTGCCAGTTTTCAGCTTCTTCATCGCCGGAAAATCCGGCCGTTCCACGATGATCTTTGCGCCTTTGATGCCCCACGGGTGATTATCGAAGTTTCCACCCAGCATCTGGCTATATTCCGGCCAACTGACTGCGGTCGCCGTGGCGGTGTGCACGCCGATAAAGCCCTTGCCGTCCGTTGCGACAAAATCCAGCAGATCCTGTTTCTGCTGCGGAGTCATCCGGGTTTCGCCATTGGTATAAAACAGCACGGCATCGAAATAATCGAGGTTGCGACCGCGCGCCTGCCGTGGGCCACCCTTGGCGTAAGCGCCGGTGCCCCACACCTCGCCCTTGGTCACCAGATCCGTATCGGTGCGAATGATGGAGATATACGCCCCGGCCTTTCGCCCGATCTGTTCGATCACCGATACGGCATGGCTGGATCCGATATGGGCAGATTGGTTGCCGGTAGACAGATCGGCGATGATCAGCAGGCGCTTCTTGTCGGCATAGGGATCGCGATAACCGTGCGGTGGGCCGGCGGGCGCGGCGCTCGCTCCAGGGGCGGGTTGCTGCGCTGCTGCGCTCGCCACGGGAAGAGCGCCCAAACAAATCGCGGTCACCAGTACCATCAACCGCATTGCACTATCCCTCAATGTTCATTGCACGAACTAGACCGTACATAAGACGGCCAGATTGCGCAACGCGGCGGCTGTTGCTTGCAGACCCGACGCAGCGGTTTCAAACTGGCAGGCCAACATAATTTTCTGCAATTGCCATCTGTGCCGCACGGCTGCCGGCGATATGGTTGAACTCGGCCAACTGCATGGCCCGTTCAAAGCGGCCATCCTCTGGAAAACGGTGGACCAGCTGGGTCAGTGACCAACTGAAGCGTTGCTGACGTACACCCCTGATTGGTACCGTTGAGAAGCCAAGCGTTTTGTACTGGTGGCGAATGGTTGGCATTATGCTGTCGAGGTTGGGGTACACCTCCAAACCAGATGGGCGGTGATGATCGTGTCCCGCCTCGTTTTCTATGCAGCAGGTGATAATTGCAATCAGGTAAGCAGATGATGCAGACTGATTAAAACATAAGTAAATCAATTACATATATGTTATCGACTTCATTCTGTCCGGTGCACCAATTCCCCGTTTCTCAGTCGATCTGACCCTCTCAGGCTGCCTCATTATCCAAGGGTATTGAATGGATTGCCATTCTGAGCGTCTCTTGTTCTCTCACTTCGGCACAGTTACGGTGTGGGACAAATTGA
>CAJAHV010000330.1 GCA_903939555.1 uncultured Alphaproteobacteria bacterium
ATGCGGGTTGGCCGAAAGATAGCGCTCGGGCACGGCGCCGACATTGGTGAAATTGCAGCGCCCTCCGCCCGAAATGAGGATCTTCTTCCCCACTTCATCGGCATGGTCGATGACCAGCACCCGCGCCCCGCCCTGCCCTGCCACGGCTGCACACATCAGCCCGGCACCACCGCCGCCCAGCACGATCGCATCAAATTCCTGTATCATTGCTCCCCGCTAGCCTGTCATGCTCGCCGCGAACAGCCCTGCACGACCGGAGCCACGCATGACCATCGACTGGAACCACCAGGCCATCGCCATCCTGCCAAATCTGGTGGCATTGCGCCGCGCCATCCATGCCGAGCCCGAACTGGGGCTGCATAATCCGCGGACCACCGACAAGATTCGCGCCGCGCTGGCGGGTCTGCCGCTGGAAATCCGCGAAGGACCGTCGACGAGCGGGCTGGTCGCAACGCTGCGCGGCACGGCGAACGGCCGCACCATCCTGCTGCGCGGCGACACCGATGCCCTGCCGCTGACCGAGGATACCGGGCTGGCGTTCAGTTCCGCCACCCCCGGCGCGATGCACGCCTGTGGCCATGACAGCCATGTCGCCATGCTGGTGGGCGCGGCGCGGTTGCTTTGCGCGCATCGCGACAGCCTGTCCGGCACGGTGCAGTTCATGTTCCAGCCCGGAGAGGAGGGCCATCATGGCGCGCGCTTCATGCTCGATGACGGGCTGATAGCGCCGCTGCCCGATGCCGCCTTTGCGCTGCACATCATGCC
Source organism: uncultured Alphaproteobacteria bacterium (assembly GCA_903939555.1). Classification (GTDB taxonomy): domain Bacteria; phylum Pseudomonadota; class Alphaproteobacteria; order Sphingomonadales; family Sphingomonadaceae; genus Sandarakinorhabdus. The sequence continues at coordinate 766 of CAJAHV010000330.1, forward strand.
CAATGCCCCGCACGGGGTGTTCGGCGGCCGGGTCGGGCCGCTGCTTGCGGCCACCGACCGGCTGCATGTCACCATCACCGGGCGCGGCGGCCATGCCTCGATGCCGCATGATGCCCTCGATCCGGTGCCGATCGCCTGCGAAATCGCGCTGGCGATCCAGAGCTTTGTCACCCGGCAGGTGTCGGTCTTCGACCCGGCGGTCGTCACCATCGGCCAGATCATTGCCGGCACGACCGACAATATCATCCCGGAAACTGCCCGCATGCTCGGCACCATCCGCACCTTGTCGCCGCGCACCCGTGCCAGCGTGGCGGCGGGATTGCAGCGGCTCGTCACCGGCATCGCCGCAGCGCATGGCGCGACCGCCGATGTCGTGATCGAACAGGGCTTTCCGGTGACCCTGTGTGATGGCGACGCGGTGCGTTTCGGACAGGCGACAATCGAGGCCCTGTACGGCCCCGATGCCTGGCGCACCATGGCCAGCCCGGTCATGGGCGGCGAAGATTTCGCCTATGTGCTGGAAAAAGTGCCGGGCGCCATGTTCTTCCTCGGCGCTTCCGAAGCCGGCAGCGACTGGACGCAATGCTGCGGCCTGCATTCCAACCGCATGACGATCGACGAAGCCGTCATGGCACGCGGTGCCGCCGTGCATGCCGCACTCGCCGAACGCTTCCTGGCGACGGGCTTCGCGGGGTGATACTGGCCGCTGCGGCCCGGGCGGGACGCAGCGGCATTGCGTATCAGACGGTCAACGACATGCCGCGATAGATCCGCGAGCGGTAGCGGCTGTCCTCGGCATCGGGCAGCGGCGCGCCGGCCAGCAGCACGGCACGGGCGAAGCGCTTGACTTCCTCGTCATGCTCGGCGGCGTTGCGCGGCTCTTCGGACCGCACGCGGCGGGTCAGGTTGATCTGGTTGACCGGCACGTCATGGACCAGCCGCTCGTTCTCCACCGCGATCGTCGCGGTAAAGGCGTGCAGCGTTGTCTTGACGAAATTGGCCAGCGCGAAGGCCGGGCCACCCCCGCCGGGGCTCTGGCCCATCGGCACATCGGGCGAAACCAGCACGATCTGGCAGCCATCATAAAGCGAAACCTTGCGGGCAACGCGGAAATGATGGGTCAGATTGGTCTCCACGACATCGCCGAAGCCAGCAGCATCGAGCGGTGCATCGCCTTCGAACAGCGCATCGGGCAGCGGTTTGAACGGGGTCGAGACGACGGTCGTGGGGTGTCCGAACTGCGCCAGTGCGCTGTCGAGACTGTCCTCGAGCGCCTGATCGATGGCGGTGCCGACGACCAGCGTGTCGAGTCGGCCATCGCCAGCACTGCCAATGCCCGCGACAATCGCCCGGGCGCCGGCTTCGGTACGCGTCAGCAGCACGATGCGCTTGACGCCGGCAGCAAGGAAGCTTTGCGCGCTGGCGGCAAGATAATCGGTCAGATGCTCGCCAACCAGCCAGACCGTGCGGCCCGCC
>CAJAHV010000331.1 GCA_903939555.1 uncultured Alphaproteobacteria bacterium
ACCGTGGTGCGCAGTGCGGGTTCATAGCGGGTCAGCGCCACCGAAATACCGTGCTTGACGGCGCCGGCCTGGCCCGACAGGCCGCCGCCGACAACGGTGCACATGACGTCATACTGGTCACGACGATCGGCGATGTCGAAGGGCTGGTTGATGACAAGGCGCAGCGTCGGACGGGCGAAATACACCGTCTGGTCGCGGCCGTTGACGATGATCTTGCCGGTGCCGGGCTTCAGCCAGACGCGCGCGATGGCGTTCTTGCGCTTGCCGGTCGCATAGGCGCGGCCATAGGCATCGATTTCCTGATCGCGCAGCGGCGCGGGCGGGCCGCCACCACCGGTATGCGCCGGATTGTGCGGAGCGTCGGTGTTGCCGGGCACATAGGTGCCGTCCTGCATGCCACCGAGATCGGAAAGGGACTGACGCGTGTCGGACATTATTCAGCAGCCTTCTTGTCGCCAGCTTCCTGGACGGTAAGGGTCGAATTCTTGCGGTTCATCGATGCGACATCGATGACTTCCGGGTTCTGGGCGGTGTGCGGATGCTCGGTGCCCTTGAAGACGCGCAGGTTGCGCATCTGGTCACGGCCGAGCGGGCCGCGCGGCACCATGCGTTCCACGGCCTTGATGAGGACGCGTTCCGGGAAACGGCCTTCCAGGATCTTGGCAGGCGTGGTTTCCTTGATGCCGCCGGGGTGGCCGGTGTGGCGATAATAGATCTTGTCGGTCGTCTTTTTGCCGGTGAAACGCACCTTTTCGGCATTGATGACGATGATATTGTCACCGCAATCGACGTGCGGCGTGTAGGTCGCCTTGTGCTTGCCGCGCAGGCGGTTGGCGATCAGGCTGGCGAGGCGACCAACGACAAGCCCTTCGGCGTCGATGATCAGCCATTTCTTCTCGACCTCAGCGGGTTTGATCGAGGCGGTGGAACGCGTGAGCATGGTTTGGTTATCCGGGAAAAAAGCGAAACGGCCGGGAACTGGCCCCGACCGGATGAAGCGCATATCGCCGAACCGGCTTTTTCCGTCAAGTATTTCCGCCGCTTTACGATGTGGTGTCCAGACACCGTATCATTTCGGCCGCCGCGAGATAGTGCGCCAGCCAGTCGCACAGCCGCGGAATCGCATCCGGATCAGTCATATAGTCGGCAATCGGCAGCAGCGCCCAGTCCTGGCCTTCGTCGCCAAAGCGCACCGTGGCAACTTCGTCCTCGCTGAGGTGGACAGCGAGAAAATGCGAGATGGTGACCCCGTCGCCGAGTTGATAGGCGCGGCTGTAGTGGATGCGATCGGTCGCCACGGTAAGCCCGAATTCCTCCGCCAGTTCGCGCAGGGCACATTCCGCCGGGCTTTCGCCGCCCTCGCGCCCGCCACCGGGCAGGTCGAGCAGACCGGGAAATGGAATATCCACGGCGTCGTCGCGGCGATACACAAGCAAGGCGTCACCCAGCAGGGCCGCCAGCTTGGCGCCGCCGAAGGGCAGGCCGTCCCAGGTCATGAAAGCCCCGTCATGCAGACCATGTCATGCCGGCCGGATCATTCGCTGGCATGCGCCTGCAGGTGGCCGAGTGCGGTTGCTTCCAGCGCCCTGGCATGGGTTGCCGCGATCACCACATCAGGAGCGCAGCCGGCTACCCGTGCCTCTTCCCAGCGGGTAGCGCACAGGCACCAGCGGTCCCCCGGCTTTAGGCCCGGGAAATGATGGTCGGGGCGCGGCGTTATCAGGTCGTTGCCGACGCTGAGCGAAAAGGCGAGGAATTCCGCTGTCACCACGGCGCAGACGACATGGCGACCGCGATCATTTGCATCAGAATTGCAGCACCCGTCGCGGA
>CAJAHV010000332.1 GCA_903939555.1 uncultured Alphaproteobacteria bacterium
ATGCCCGACACGGCCGAGGCGGTGCTGGCGCGCGGCGATGCCGATCTCGTTTCGTTGGCTCGGCCGATGCTGGCCGATTCGCAACTGGTGCGAAAGGCGCTGGAGGGGCGCGAGGACGAGATCAACACCTGCATCGCCTGCAACCAGGCCTGTCTCGACCACACGTTCGGCGGCAAGCTGACGAGTTGCCTCGTCAACCCCCGCGCCTGCCGCGAAACCGAGCTGATCGTCGCTCCGACCGCGCAGCGCAAGCGGCTGGCGGTAGTCGGTGCCGGGCCGGCAGGGCTGGCCTATGCGGTGACGGCAGCGGAGCGCGGCCATGACGTGACGCTGTTCGACGCAGCGGCCGAAATCGGCGGGCAGTTCAACCTTGCCAAGCGGATTCCGGGCAAGGAGGAATTTTACGAAACGCTGCGCTATTACGCCCGGATGATCGAAAAGTTCGGCATCACGCTGCGGCTCAACACCCGCGCCGATGCAGGCATGCTGTCGGGCTATGACGATGTCATCATCGCCACCGGCATCACCCCGCGTCGGCCCGATCTGCCCGGTATCGATCATCCCAAGGCGGTCAGCTATGTCGATGTCATCACCGGCAAGGCCAAGGTCGGCAAGCGTGTCGCGATCATGGGCGCCGGGGGCATCGGCTTCGATGTCGCCGAACTCATCACGCATGAAGGCACATCGGCGGCGCTCGATATCGATGTGTTCGCCAAGGAATGGGGCATTGATTTTGCCAACCACCCGCGCGGCGGGGTGACCGGCATCGTGCCCGAAGTGGCGAAATCCGACCGCGAGGTGACCTTGTTCCAGCGCAAGGCCGGCGCACCGGGCAAATCGCTCGGCAAGACGACGGGCTGGACCCACAAGCTGACACTGCAACGCCGCGGCGTGCAGATGGTCGGCGGCGCGGAATATCTGGCCATCGATGACGACGGCCTGCACGTCACACTGGGTGGCGAGCCGCGCGTCTATGACGTCGATACCGTCATCATCTGCGCCGGGCAGGAACCGGCGCGCGGCCTGTATGACGAACTCGCCGCCGCCGGCATCACCGCGCAATTGATCGGCGGTGCGTTCGAAGCCGGCGAACTTGATGCCAAGCGCGCCATCAACCAGGCGACCGAACTGGCGGCAGCCGCATGACCCCGGAGGCAAAGACCATGATCGGCACCGCGCTCGACAGCTGGTACAGTTATATGCGCAACCATGATCTGGCAGCGCTGCACGCCATGATCCACCCCGATGCGGTGTTCGAAAGCCCGGTGGTCCACACGCCGCAGCGCGGCTGCGACATCGTCTTCAAATATCTCGCCAGCGCCGAAAAAGTGCTCGGCGGCGCGGGCTTCACCTATGTCGGCGAATGGCGCAACGCCGACAGCGCCATCCTCGAATTCGAAAATGTCATCGACGGGATCAAGATCAACGGCGTCGACATGATCACCTGGAACGACGCCGGGCAGATCACCCATTTCAAGGTGATGGTGCGGCCTTTAAAGGCGATCAACATGCTCCACCAGAAGATGGGCGAGATGCTGGCGAAGGCGTGAACCTGACACTTGGTGCCCATCGCGACGGATCTTCCATTGACCGATTTTCGGACAAAGCCGTCATCCCCCGCAAGGTCATTGAATGTCCGCTTACGCCAGTAGCGGACCTTCGGTCGCTTGTTCGTGCGACGTCGCAGACCGAGCAAATGGTGGTCATTGCCTGCCTGCCTTGATCCGGCGCGAAGGCGGCGGTTGTGCAACGGCACCAAAATCGATCTCGCCTCATGGATAGGCTGGAAACATTGATCAATCTCGAAACTATGATGTTCCAAGGATTGTTTGGTGACGCCCATGCTGGGCCATCGGCGAGAGCTTCGCACACATAAAATACGTGCGGCAGAATGTCGCGCAAAAAAATTATGAAGATGCCGTTCAGATTCTGCGGTTGTTTAATTCTATTATCTATGGCTTAATAATTTTTTCAATAAGGGATAACCCTCCACAAGGGCTATCCCTCCACTGGGGTCAACTCTCTATGAAAAAATTCCTATCTGCCGCTATAGCGTGCGCTTTCATTGCCGCGCCCGCTATGGGCACAATTATCACTGGTGGAAACGAAGTCAAAATTCGCGGCGCCCAAATTACTAACAGAACTGATTTCAGCTATCTGGACGCCAATAATCCGATCAACGGTACTGGCAATATTAGGAAGTGGAGCATTTTTACTGGCCCTAACTACGGGCCAGCAGCTCTATTGATTTATCGTAAGGTTGGAAATGGCTTGACTAGCGATCCGGCAACAACATACACTTTAGTGGGCCAGAGCGCTCTAAAAACGCCGGAAGCATGCCCCGCCACCGGGCCCATTCCCGGTTTCTGCAAACAGACTTATAAGCTGCCCAGCGGCTTGGCAGTCCAAGCCGGAGATTTTGTTGGTCTTTATTCACTGTTGACCGGGGGTACGATGGTTGGGGGGCCAGGCGTATCGCGTGTCACTGCCGGCGGTGCGGGCATTTCCACAGTTTTCAGGCCGGTCATTACTTCCTTCACAGCGTCACTAAGCGTGACCAGTGTTCCCGAACCGGCCAGCTGGATGCTGTTGATTGCTGGCTTCGGCATGGTGGGCAGCGCAATGCGTCGCCGCAACGCTGCCGTCGCTGCCTGAGTTGACGCGTTCGATTTGAAATGGGGCGCGTTCCGTTAGCGGAGCGCGCCCCTTTTATTATATTACTGAAGCTGCCGGTCTGGACGGTCAACGTGCGAGGTGCGCCAGCAGTCACGGTGCGCTTAATACTGAAACGCGCCGAGCTTGACCTACGCGCAATCTCCTGCATGCAATTCAAACGGGTTGATTGGAACGTCCGGAATTGCCCGAAGCGGTCGTACGCAGGTGCGATCGCAAACTGCGAAATCTGGGTCGCAAGCAGCCTTTGCGGCCGAGGAAAACAATCGTGAGGTTTTGACCCCCGGGCTTTGACCATTCGCCGCTCGCGCGAGCGCGCAGCTTTCGCTATCGCCACACCATGAACCCTGCCGCTGTCCAGCCCTTTCACGCCATGGCGATCTCGCGGCGCGCTTATGCGCTGGAAGCCGCCGGGCGCTCGGTCATCCATATGGAGTTCGGCCAGCCGTCCACCGGCGCCCCGCCGCTGGCCATCGCTGCCGCCCACCATCGCCTCGACAGCGAAGCCGGCGGCTATTGGGAAAGCCCGGCGCTCGTCGAGCGCATCGCGCAGCTTTATGCCGAACGCCACGGCCTTGCCATCGATCCCGGTCGCATCATCCTCACCAACGGTGCCAGCCCGGCGCTGGCGCTCGCCATCGCGGCGCTGTTCGCGCCGGGGGACCGCATCGCCTTTGCCCGGCCGGGCTATGTCGCCTATCGCAACGCCGTGCTCGCGCTGGCGCGGGTGCCGGTGGAGATCGGCACCGATGCAAGCACCCGCTTCCAGATCGCCGCCAGCCATCTCGAAGCGCTGCCGGACGCACCGCAGGGCCTGATCCTCGCCAGCCCGGCGAATCCCACCGGCTCGATGATCGATGCGCCGGGCCTCGCCGCCATCGCTGCGGTTGCCAAACGCCGCGGCATCCGCATCATTTCGGACGAGATCTACCACGGCCTGACCTATGACGCCCCGGCGCATTCGATGCTCGAATTCGATGCCGAAGCCATCGTCATCAACAGCTTCTCCAAATATTATTCGATGCCGGGCTGGCGGCTCGGCTGGATCGTCGCGCCGCCGGGCAGCACCGAATTGTTGCGCGCCTATATCGGCAGCCTGTTCCTCACGCCGCCAACGCTGTCGCAGCACGCCGCGTTCGCCGCGATGGACGAAACCGAAGTGCTCGAAGGCTATAAGGACACCTATCGCCGCAACCGCGCCCACCTCATCGGCGCGCTGCCGGGGCTGGGGCTGGCGCGCATCGCCCCGCCCGATGGTGCCTTTTACGCCTGGGTCGATGTCGGGGACTTCACCGATGACAGCATGGCCTTTTGCCAGCAACTGCTCACCGATACCGGCATCGCGGTGGCGCCGGGCATCGACTTCGATCCGGTCGACGGCCATCGCTTCATGCGCTTTTCCTTTGCCGTCAGCGAGGATCGCACCCGCCTGGCGGTCGATCGCTTCGCTGCCTGGTTGAAACAGCGCTGATTGCAACTTCGCATCTTGGCGGGCGGCGCCATAACGCATAGGGTGAAAGTAACGGGCTGATTTGCGGCATATGCCGTGAAATAGCCCCAGAATTTTACGCAAAGGCCCGGCGATGTACGATCCGCTGACAACCAAGCTCTACGTTCAGGATGTCACGCTGCGCGATGGCATGCACGCCATCCGCCACATGTATGGCCTCGATCATGTCCGCGCCATCGCCGCAGCGCTCGATGCCGCCGGGGTCGATGCCATCGAAGTCGCGCATGGCGACGGCCTGTCGGGCACCAGCTTCAACTATGGCTTTGGCGCCCATACCGACTGGGAATGGCTCGAAGCCGTCGCCGAGGTGCTGACCCGCTCGGTGCTCACCACCCTCATCCTGCCCGGGCTCGGCACCGTCGATGAACTACGCCGGGCGCATGGCCTGGGCGTCCGCTCGGTGCGCGTCGCCACCCATTGCACCGAAGCCGATGTCGCCAAACAGCATATCGGTTTCGCCCGCGATCTCGGCATGGATGTCGCCGGCTTCCTGATGATGAGCCACATGATCGACGCCGAAGCGCTCGCCGCCCAGGCCGCGAAAATGGAAAGCTACGGCGCCCAGTGCGTCTATGTAACCGATTCGGGCGGCGCGCTCGACATGGATGGCGTGCGTGACCGGCTGCGCGCCTATGATCGCGTGCTACGCCCCGAAACCCAGCGCGGCATGCACGCCCACCACAATCTCGCGCTCGGCGTCGCCAATTCGATCGTCGCGGCGCAAGAAGGCGCCATCCGCATCGATGCCAGCCTCGCCGGCATGGGCGCCGGTGCCGGCAATGCGCCCTTGGAGGTCTTCATCGCCGCGGTCGACCGCAAGGGCTGGAACCATGGCTGCGATGTCATGGCGTTGATGGACGCCGCCGAAGATCTCGTCCGCCCGCTGCAAGACCGGCCGGTGCGGGTTGATCGCGAAACGCTGTCGCTCGGCTATGCCGGGGTCTATTCGTCCTTCCTGCGCCACGCCGAAAAGGCCGCCGCCGATTACGGCCTCGACACCCGCGAGATCCTTGTCGAACTCGGCCGCCGCAAGATGGTCGGCGGCCAGGAAGACATGATCGTCGATGTGGCGCTCGACCTGTTGAAGGCGCGCGCTGCGGCCTGACAGAAAAAGTGCCTCCGGCGGCTGCATTAAGAGCCTCCGGCGGCTGGGGCCGCAGGCCCCAGACCCCATTTGATCAGCATGAAACCTGATAACGCCCGTTGCTGCTGATACCGAAAATCAATCGGGGTCTGGGG
>CAJAHV010000333.1 GCA_903939555.1 uncultured Alphaproteobacteria bacterium
AGATCCAGCAAGAGCAGCCACGCGTCGACCTCGGCAGCTATCCGTTCCAGCGCGAGGGCCGCTACGGCACCACGCTGGTCATGCGTGGCACCGACGCCTGCGCGCTAGACGCCACGCTGGCCGAGGTCTCGCGCATGATCGTCGAACTCGGCGGCGAGCCGCTGGATTTCCTGGCAGGTTGAGCCGAATCCCCGGTCAATTCAATCCGACCTCTAGCCGTCCAATCCTTGTCTTGAAGGCGACCTGCCATCTCCCCGATGCCCAATCCATTGAATGCCTATGTCGTTGGCCCGCGGACGCGGATTTCCGGTGCTGAAACCGGCCCGCTGGCCAAGCTTGATTTCGCGGTCAAGGATTTGATCGATATTGCCGGCGTGCCCACCGGCGGCGGTAATCCGGACTGGCCGCGCGCCAACGCGGTGCCGACCCGACATGCCTGGGTGGTTGAAACCTTGCTGGCGGCTGGCGCCTCGGTGATCGGCAAGACCATCACTGATGAGGTTTCACTCGGGATCTTGGGGGAGAACGCCCATGACGGCACCCCCATCAATCCGGCCGCCCCCGGCCGAGTGCCAGGCGGATCGTCGTCAGGCTCGGCCTCGGTGGTTGCCGGCGGCTTGTGTGATTTTGCTCTTGGCACCGATAGCGGCGGTTCGGTGCGGGTGCCGGCAAGCTATTGCGGACTTTATGGCGTCCGGCCGACCCATGGCCGGATCGATTTCACCGGCATCACCGTGCAGTCGCCCAGCGCGGATACCTGCGGCTGGTTCGCGCGGGACGCCGAAACCTTTGGGCGGGTGGGCGAAGTTCTATACGGCGCTGCGCGTCCAACCCTGTTGCCAACCCGGCTGCTGGTGGCAACCGATGCGTGGGGCTTTGCCGATTTGGCGGTGCAGGACGCATTGGCGCCGATGCTCGACCGGCTTGCCCGGCTGATCGGCCATCGCGAGGATGTGCTGCTCGCCCCGCAAGGTCTGTCGGTCTGGCAGCGCGCCCAGCGTGTGCTGCAAAGCAGCGAGTCGTGGCAGACCTTCGCGCCCTGGCTCGACGAATTCAATCCGCGCTTTGCCTTCAGCGTTGCCCGCGGCCTGGTGATCAGTTCCATGCTCACCGACGCCGAACGCTCGGCGGCTGCGTTGATGCGGGATGAAGCCCGCGCCCGGATGCGCTATTTGCTGCCTGCGGGCACGGTGTTGTGCCTGCCCACGACACCATCGCCGGCCTTGCCGGTCGGGCTCAAGCTGTCGGAATTCGCGTTCCCGCGCGAACGGATTGCCTGCCTGACCAGCCATGGCGGCCTCACCGGTGTGCCGCAGGTCAGCTTGCCGGAGGCCACGGTCGATGGCGCGCCGGTTGGCCTGTCGATCATCGGCGGGCGAGGCACTGACCTCACATTGATGGCGGTTGCCCGCGCCTTGGAGGCCATGTGACATGACCTCAAATATCCCAGCGGTGGTCGCCGAGATTGCCGATATCTTCGAGCGTTATGAACAGGCCTTGATTGATCGCGATGTCGCGACCCTGGACACCATGTTCTGGAACAGCCCGCACACCATCCGTCTGTCGGTGCGCGAACATGGCTATGGTTTCGACGCCATTCACGCCCATCGTCTGGCCGTCGCGGCGGGCGCCGGCGGCATCAAGCAGGGCCGGGTGCGGCTAGACATTCTGACGCTTGGGCATGATTTCGCCACGGTCAACTTGACTTTCAAAGTCCGTGACGCGGCCCTGATCGGGCGCCAGAGTCAGGCCTGGGCGCGCTTGCCCGGGCTGGGCTGGAAAGTCGTCTCGGCCCATGTTTCGACGGTTGATGCCTCGACATTGA
>CAJAHV010000334.1 GCA_903939555.1 uncultured Alphaproteobacteria bacterium
AGTTTCGATTTCAGCCGCCACCGCAGCCTGCTTGATATCGGCGGTGGCCATGGCGCTTTTGTCCGCGAGGTTGCGACGCGTCATCCGGGGCTGCAACTGGCGCTGTTCGACCTGCCGCCGGTGGCCGCCCGTGCCCGCGAGATCCTTGCGGCGCAGAGCCTGCCGCACATCGTGGCGCATGGCGGCAGCTTTCGCGATGATCCGATCCCTGGCGGCGCCGACCTGATCACACTGGTGCGTATCTTGCATGACCATGATGATGCGGTGGTGCTGGCGCTGCTCAAGGCGGTGCGGGCCGCGCTGCCGCCCGGCGGCACGCTGCTGATCGCCGAGCCAATGGCGGGGACACGGGGGGCCGAGGCGATGGGCGACGCTTATTTCGGCCTTTACCTGTGGGCGATGGGTTCGGGGCGGCCGCGCACTGCTGCGGCTTATACTGAAATGTTGCAGGCCGCTGGCTTCGCCCGGGTTCATGAACGGCGCACCGGGCTGCCGATGGTGATGCGGCTGCTCGTTGCCAGCATCTGATGGCATCACCCACATTTTTTTGCGCAGCAAAAGCGTCAAGCCAGCTTTACAACTGAAGTCGTTGGGATAGAATGTCGCATGTTGAGGAAAGCGGCCACGGAGCCGCCTTCCCTGGGGAGCTTGAATGCAAACGTTGGCAGTGGTCGTCGAGGCGCCGGGGCAAGTTTCGCTCCGTACCCTCGGTATGACCCCGCCTGAAGGTGATGATCTGGTTGTCGCGGTCGATTACAGCGGCATCTCGATGGGCACTGAAAAGCTGATGTATAACGGCTCGATGCCGATGTTCCCGGGCATGGGGTATCCGCTGGTGCCGGGCTATGAAGCGGTCGGGCGGGTGGTCGATGCGGCGCCCGATGGCCGGCATCGCATCGGTGAGACGGTGTTTGTGCCGGGTTCATCGAAATTCATTGGCGCGCGCGGCCTGTTTGGCGGCTCGGCGAGCCTGCTGGTCACCGGTTCGGCGCGGGTGCTCGGCATCCCGGCGGGTCTGGGTGAAACCGCAGTGCTGATGTCGTTGGCAGCGACGGCGCAGCATGCGCTGGTCGGCGGCGCCTTGCCGGATCTCATCATCGGTCATGGCACGCTCGGGCGTTTGCTGGCGCGCATGGCGCTGGCCGCAGGCGGTGCGCCGCCGACGGTGTGGGAAATCAACCCCGATCGCATGGCTGGTGGCGATGGCTACACGGTCACCACACCCGACCAGGACGAACGCCACGATTATCTGAGCGTCTATGACGCGAGCGGTGATGCCAATATTCTTGACCCGGCAATCATGCGCACGGCGCGCGGCGGCGAAATCGTGCTTGCCGGCTTTTATGCGGATGCGCTGAATTTCCAGTTTGCGCCGGCGTTCCGCCGCGAAACCCGGATCCGCATCGCCACAGAATTCCTGCCCGCCGATCTGGCGGCAGTGATAGCCATGGTCGACAAGGGGCAGTTGTCGCTTGATGGCCTGGTCACCAACCTGGTGCCGGCGGCGAGCGCCGCCACTGCTTATGGCCAGGCTTTTGCCGACGCGACCTGCCTGAAGATGGTATTCGACTGGAGAGACGCAGCATGAGCATCAATGCCCTTCTTGAAGAGGCTGCGGCCCTTCGTGCCGAAGCGGACATGGAACCTGATCCGGTTCACACCGGCGAAGTGACCAAGGAAACCCAGATAATTGCCATCTACGGCAAGGGCGGCAGCGGCAAATCGTTTGCGCTCGCCAATCTGAGCTACATGATGGCGCAACAGGGCAAGCGCGTTTTGCTGATCGGCTGCGACCCGAAATCCGATACAACCTCGCTGCTGTTCGGGGGCAAAGCGACACCGACGATCATCGAGACAAGCGCTAAGAAGAAACTCGCCGGTGAGGAAATCAGCATCGAGGATGTGTGTTTCCAGCGCGATGGCGTTTTTGCGATGGAACTCGGCGGGCCGGAAGTCGGCCGTGGCTGTGGTGGTCGCGGGATCATCCATGGTTTTGAAACGCTCGAAAAGCTTGGCTTCCACGACTGGGGCTTTGATTATGTCCTGCTCGATTTTCTCGGCGACGTCGTCTGCGGTGGCTTCGGCCTGCCGATCGCGCGCGATATGTGTCAGAAGGTCATCGTCGTCGCATCGAACGATCTGCAATCGCTGTATGTCGCCAACAATGTCTGCAAGGCGGTCGAATATTTCCGCAAGATGGGTGGCAATGTCGGGGTTGCCGGCATCCTGATCAACAAGGACGATGGCTCGGGTGAAGCTCAGGCCTTTGCCGATGCCGTCGGCATTCCTGTGCTGGTCTCGATCCCGGCACATGAGGATATCCGCAAGAAGTCGGCAAACTACCAGATCATCGGCACCAACGAGAGCCAATGGGGGCCGCTGTTCGAAAGCCTTGCCGAGAACGTCGAAACCGCGCCGCCGGTGCGCCCGACCCCGCTCGACCAAGATGGTCTGCTCGGCTTGTTCAAGCCCGAGGACACCGGCGGCAATTTCACGCTGAGGCCGGCCAGCCAGGCCGACATGCGCGGCGGCGAATTTGTGACCAAGCCGACGCTGGAAGTTGTCTACGACAATGTCTGACAATCTCGATCTCGAGGTGCCGGTTGCGCCGGTTGCTGAAGGAGCCGGTTGCCATGCCGGCGCCGATACGATGCGCGACGCCGCCGCCAAGGCCGGCAAGTCGGAAGTCCTCGACCGTTACGCAGCGGATTACCCCAAGGGCCCGCACGATCAGCCGCAATCGATGTGCCCGGCATTCGGCAGTCTGCGGGTGGGGCTGCGCATGCGGCGCACGGCGACTATCCTGTCGGGCTCTGCCTGCTGCGTCTATGGCCTGACCTTCACGTCGCACTTCTATGGCGCGCGCCGCACCGTCGGCTATGTGCCGTTCAATTCTGAAACCCTGGTCACCGGCAAGCTGTTCGAGGATATCCGCGAAGCCGTTTACCAGATGGCCGATCCGGCGCTCTACGACACCATCGTCATCACCAATTTGTGCGTGCCGACCGCGTCGGGGGTGCCGCTGCAGCTGCTACCAGATGTCATAAACGGCGTGCGCATCATCGGCATCGACGTGCCGGGGTTCGGCGTGCCGACCCATGCCGAGGCCAAGGACGTGCTCGCCGGCGCCATGCTCGCCTATGCCCGCAAGGAAGCCATGGCGGGGCCGGTCGCGGCGCCTGCCGAACGCCCTGGCCTGCCGACGATAACCTTGCTCGGGGAAATGTTCCCGGCCGACCCGGTGGGCATCTCGATGATGCTCGAACCGATGGGGCTCGCCGCTGGGCCGGTGGTACCGACGCGTGAGTGGCGCGAGTTGTATTCGGCGCTCGACTGCGCTGCGGTTGCCGCGATCCACCCATTCTACACCGCCAGTGTGCGGGAGTTTCATGCCGCAGGCCGCAAGGTGGTGGGCAGCGCGCCGGTTGGCCGCGACGGCACTGCCGCGTGGCTTGCTGCGATCGGCGATGCCTGCGGGATAAGCGCCGACAGAATTGCCGCGGCACAGAACAAGTTCCTGCCGGCCATCGCTGGCGCGCTTGCGGCCAAGCCGATCAAGGGCCGCATCACGGTGTCGGGCTATGAAGGCTCTGAGCTGCTGGTGGCGCGGCTGCTCATCGAATCGGGTGCCGAAGTTCCGTATGTCGGCACTGCCTGCCCCAAGACGCAATGGTCGGATCCCGACCGCGAATGGCTGGAGGCCAAGGGCACGCGCATCCAGTTTCGCGCCAGCCTGGAACAGGACGTCGCTGCGGTCGACGAGTATCGTCCTGACCTGTCGATCGGTACGACGCCGGTCGTGCAGCATGCCAAGAGCCATGCCATTCCGGGGCTGTATTTCACCAACCTGATCTCGGCGCGGCCGTTGATGGGCCCGGCGGGGGCGGGCAGCCTCGCGCAGGTCATCAATGGCGCGCTTGGCAACAAAGCGCGCTTCGACACGATGCGCGAGTTCTTCGAAGGTGTCGGCGAAGGCTATTCGGCCGGCATCTGGGAGGATACGCCCAGCGATCGCCCCGATTTCAAGAAAAAATATGCCGCCAAGATGGTCGCATCCGCCAAGGCCGAGGAGGCGATCGGTTCATGACGACCTCGCTCGATCATGCTGGTTCTGCTGACTTCGTCATGATCCGTGGCCATCGTGGAAGCGGTATATGCTGATACTCGATCATGACAGGGCCGGCGGCTATTGGGGCGCTGTCTACGCCTTTACCGCCATCAAGGGCCTGCAGGTCATCATCGATGGCCCGGTCGGCTGCGAGAATCTGCCGGTCACGTCGGTGCTGCATTACACCGATGGCCTGCCGCCGCACGAACTGCCGATCGTCGTCACCGGACTGGGCGAGCAGGAACTGGGCCGTGACGGTACCGAAGGGGCCATGAAGCGGGCGTGGAAGACGCTCGATCCGGCGTTGCCGGCGGTTGTCGTTACCGGCTCGATCGCTGAAATGATCGGCGGCGGCGTCACCCCAGAAGGCACCAACATCCAGCGTTTCCTGCCGCGCACCATCGATGAAGACCAGTGGCAGGCGGGCGACCGCGCGCTGACCTGGCTGTGGACGCAGTTCGGCCCCAAGAAGACGCCGCCGCTGCGCCCGCGCAAGGAAGGCGCCCGGCCCAAGGTCAATATCATCGGGCCGATGTACGGCACCTTCAACATGCCGTCCGACCTCGCCGAGATCCGCCGGCTTGTCGAAGGCATTGGTTGCGAGGTCAATCTGGTGTTCCCGCTGGGCACCCATCTCGCCGATATCCGCCGGCTCGCCGATGCCGAGGTCAATGTCTGCATGTACCGCGAATGGGGCCGGGGGTTGTGCGAAGCGCTTGAGCGCCCCTATTTGCAGGCGCCGATCGGCCTCAATTCGACGACGCTGTTCCTGCGCAAGCTGGCCGAATTGACCGGGCTGGACGCGGAACCCTTTATCGAACGCGAGAAGCACACCACCATCAAGCCGTTGTGGGACTTGTGGCGCTCGGTGACGCAGGACTTTTTCGGCACCGCCAGCTTTGCCATCGTTGCGACCGAGACTTATGTGCGCGGCCTGCGCTCGTTCCTCGAAGACGATATGGGTCTGCCCTGCACCTTCAGCTTCCAGCGCAGCGCCGGCGTGAAGCCCGACAATGCCGCGGTGATCGAGGCCATCAAGACCACGCCGCCGTTGATCATGTTCGGCAGCTACAACGAACGCATGTACATGGCCGAACTTGGCAGTCGCTCGGTCTATGTGCCTGCCAGCTTTCCGGGCGCCGCGATCCGCCGCCACACCGGATCGCCCTTCATGGGCTATTCGGGGGCGACCTATCTCATCCAGGAAGTCTGCAACGCGCTGTTCGATGCGCTGTTTTTCATCTTGCCGCTCGCCGGCCAGATGGATCGAGCCGAGGCAACACCGTCGCGGCTGCTGGAATCGGTCGCCTGGGCCGATGATGCGCGCTCCGAGCTCGATATCCTTGTCGACAAGCAGCCGGTGCTGGTGCGTATTTCGGCGGCCAAGCGGCTGCGCGATGCCGCCGAGCGTGCGGCGCGCGATGCCGGCGAGAAAATCGTCACGCGCGAGCGGCTTTTTGCTGCCTCGCAATTATTTGAGTCTCAGGCGGCATGAGCCTCTGGCACTTTCAAGAACACTGCGGCATAATGTCCCGGGGTGTAACCTTTGGTTCGCAAGAACCTCGACCACTTTGCGGTGGATTCCAACGCCGCGAAGCTGCCGGTCGGGCGAGGCCATCCCGGCCCCGTGCGGCGGATAAACTGGAGGAAACTAAATGAGTGATAAAATGTTGGGTCCGGGTACATACCTGACCGACGCCGAAGCGAAGGAGTTCCACAAGGGCTTTGTAGCCAGCATGGGCTTTTTCACCTTTGTCGCCATCGTTGCGCACTTCCTTGTCTGGGAATGGCGTCCGTGGCTCGGTTCGCCCAAGGCTTATGCCGCCGTCGAACAGAATGTCCAGCAGGCCGACGCGACCACGGTCGCTGCGCCGCGCGGTTAAGGAGATAAGACAATGTGGAGAGTTTGGCAGGCGTTCAACCCGCAGCGGCTTCTTCCGGCGCTGGCGATTTTCCTTTTCACCTTGGCAGTGCTGATTCACTTCATCCTGCTCAGCACCGACCGCTACAACTGGCTCGATGGCGCCGAACCTGCGGCTCCCGCCGCATCGGCCGCGATCACGACGTCGACGGCGTCGGTCTGACCCTGCCGTCATGGCAGGGAGTTTGCGTACGAGGTAAAGCGAGACGGGCAGGGTGAATTTGTTGCCCTGCCCGCCCGCATCACCAATCAGAAGGCCTGCACTGCATTCCTGTCGGGATGCCGTCCGGGAAGGAGGTGCGCCATGGCGCTCTTGAGTTTCGAACGCAAGTATCGAGTTCGGGGAGGCACGCTCGTTGGCGGCGATCTCTTCGATTTCTGGGTAGGGCCCTTTTACGTGGGGTTCTTCGGCGTCACCACCATCTTTTTCGCAACGCTGGGAACGGCGTTGATCCTGTATGGTGCGGCGATCGGTCCGACGTGGAACCCGTGGCTCATCAGCATCGCCCCCCCCGATATCAGCTATGGCCTCAGCTTGGCTCCGCTGCGCGAGGGCGGATTATGGCAGATCATTACCATCTGCGCCGTCGGCGCCTTCTCCAGTTGGGCGCTGCGCGAAGTCGAAATCTGCCGCAAGCTCGGCATGGGCTATCATGTGCCCTTCGCTTTCAGCGTCGCGATTTTCGCCTATGTCTCGCTGGTGGTCATTCGTCCGGCGCTGATGGGCGCCTGGGGCTTTGGTTTCCCCTACGGCATCTTCAGCCATCTCGATTGGGTGTCGAATACCGGCTATCAATATCTGCACTTCCACTACAATCCGGCTCACATGCTGGCGGTCAGCTTCTTCTTCACGACGGCTCTGGCGCTTGGCCTGCACGGCTCGCTGGTGCTCTCGGCGGTCAACCCGGCCAAGGGCACCGATGTGAAGTCGCCAGAATATGAAGATACGTTCTTCCGCGACCTCGTCGGCTATTCGGTCGGCACGCTCGGCATCCACCGTGTTGGCCTTTTGCTGGCATTGAACGCCGGGTTCTGGAGTGCGGTCTGCATCATCCTGTCGGGTCCCTTCTGGTCGCGTGGCTGGCCGGAATGGTGGACCTGGTGGCTCAACCTGCCGATCTGGCGCTGAGGGGAGGCACGACGATGGCTTATCAAAATATCTTCACTCAGGTGCAGGTGCACGGCGAGTTGGAGGATGGCGTCCCGCTGCCCGCCGGCAATGACCCGCGTTTCGGCCCGTTCGGCTTCACCTACTGGATGGGCAAGCTGGGTGGCACCCAGATCGGCCCGGTCTATCTTGGTACGCTTGGCGTTGCCTCGCTGCTGACCGGCACCATTGCCTTCCTCATCATCGGCTTCAATTTCTGGGCACAGGTCAATTGGGACCCGATCCAGTTTGTTCGGCAGCTGTTCTGGCTGTCGCTTGAACCGCCGCCGGCCAAATATGGCCTCCAGATTCTGCCGCCACTGGCCGAAGGAGGCTGGTGGCTTATTTCGGGCGCCTTCCTCACCGCGTCGGTGTTGTTGTGGTGGGCGCGCACTTATCGACGCGCGGTCGAATTGCAAATGGGCACGCACGTTGCCTGGGCCTTTGCCTCGGCGATCTGGCTCTATCTGGTCCTCGGCTTCATCCGGCCGCTCGCCATGGGCAGCTGGGCCGAAGCAGTGCCGTTCGGCATCTTTCCCCACCTTGACTGGACCGCAGCTTTCTCGATCCGCTACGGCAATCTTTTCTACAATCCGTTCCACGCGCTTTCGATCGTTTTCCTGTATGGATCGACCTTGTTGTTTGCCATGCACGGGGCGACAATTCTCGCCGTTGGCCGCTATGGTGGCGAACGCGAGATCGAACAGATCACCGATCGCGGGACGGCGTCTGAGCGTGCGGCGCTGTTTTGGCGCTGGACGATGGGCTTCAATGCGACGATGGAATCGATCCATCGCTGGGCCTGGTGGTTCGCGGTGCTGACGACGCTGACTGGCGGCATCGGCATCCTGCTCACCGGCACTGCGGTCGACAATTGGTACCTGTGGGCAGTCGAGCACAAGTTCGCCCCAGCCTATCCATCGACCGGCATCGTCGATCCCGCTACGCTTCCGGGGGCACCGCAATGATCCGCAAACTTGTCTCGATGAGCCTTGTCCTGCCGGCGCTGCTGCTGGCCGGATGTGAAGTCGGCACCAAGGTGACCGATCAGGTAGGTTACCGCGGTGCCGGGTTGAACCAGATAGCGCTAAAGCGCACGCTGCCGGCCGCCGACGTCATTCCTGAACCGCTTTATGAACTGACGCCCGAAATGCGCCAGGGGCCGACCGCAAAGCAGACCTACCAGAACGTTCAGGTGCTGGGTGACCTCAGCGCTGAAGAGTTCAATTACACCATGGCTGCGATCTCTGGCTGGGTCGCGCCGGTGGAAGGCGAAAACGGTGGCTGCAATTATTGCCACAATCCGGAAAACATGGCCTCGGACGAAAAATACACCAAGATCGTCGCCCGCAAGATGCTGCAGATGACTCGCGACATCAATGCCAACTGGACGCCGCATTTCTCGCTCAGCCAATATGCCGGCAAGGGCGCCGGCGTTACCTGCTGGACCTGCCACCGCGGCCAGCCCGTACCCAAGTACAATTGGTCGGCCGCGCTGCCTGACCCCAAGGGCATTGTCGGCAACAAGCATGGCCAGAATGCCCCGGCGAAATCGGTGGCCTATGCCTCGCTGCCGACTGATCCGTTCGCAGCCTTGCTGCAGGGCAAGAACATCATCAGCGTGCAGGCGACCAGCGCCTATCCTTCGCAATATGTCGAGTCGATCCAGAAGACCGAAAAGACTTATGGTCTGATGATGCACATGTCGCAGGGCCTCGGGGTGAACTGCACTTATTGCCACAACAGTCAGAATTTCGCGTCCTGGTCGCTGTCGCGGCCGCAGCGCGTCAACGCTTGGTACGGCATCCGCATGGTGCGTGATATCAACGACAATTACATCACCGCGCTGGGCAAGGTCTGGCCCGCCAACCGCCTTGGCCCGGCGGGTGATCCGAAGAAGGTGTTCTGCACCACCTGCCATCAAGGAAAGAACAAACCGCTTGGCGGGGCAAATATGCTCAAGGATTATCCGGCGCTCAAGGGCACCCCGCATGACATGTCGGCGCCACCAGCGCCGCCGATGGACGCACTGCCGGCGCCGGTTCCGGTCGCTGCAGCCGATACCGCCCGACCGGCGGCCTGATCCCGGCAGCAGACAGAGCAACGGCCCGGGTGGCAACACCTGGGCCGTTTGCTGTTTTGCGTCATCATCGATCCTGCGCTGCGGCTCCTGCGTAAGTTTTATCAGTTCCGGTTGATGAAGAATCGGGCAGCAGCCGGAGGTCCTGCCCGATCGGTCACTAACAATGAGCCTTGATATTAATTGCCCTTTGCTGGTGGCACCTCGTCATCGGTAACCTGCTGCCACGCCCCGAGCCCGCAACCGCCGAACTCCATGCGGGTGAAGGGGTCGACGACGCTGACGATATCGCCACGACACTGGCGATCATTGAGGCTGCGGGTGATGAGCGCCCGATTGGGGCCATAGGCCGGACACGCAGCGAGATTGCGCCACCAGCCCCGGCTGGTCCGGGCGAAATAACCCTTTTCGGCCGATAGGCGCCGACCCTTGATGTCGCGGTTCGACAGGCAGTCCTGTTGCCCCGAGGCGGGTGATTCGGTCGCTGGTGCCGGGATGGTGGAGGCGGCGGCCAGCAGCAGCGCTATCAGGATTTGCATGTCATGCCCCGAACAGGAATGCCCAAAGCATAGCAGAAATGCCCGTCCGTCGTCACCAGCTTGCGGTGCCGGCCAGGCGCCGCCGCCCGGTGCTCACGCGCCGGGCCCTCCGTCGGTTGACGGCCTAGCCGCGAAATCCGTCCTTGGCCGCCCGGCGCTCGCCA
This sequence comes from uncultured Alphaproteobacteria bacterium, assembly GCA_903939555.1. Taxonomy (GTDB): domain Bacteria; phylum Pseudomonadota; class Alphaproteobacteria; order Sphingomonadales; family Sphingomonadaceae; genus Sandarakinorhabdus. Next base: position 9,960 of record CAJAHV010000334.1, read on the forward strand.
AGTTCGACTATGCTGGCGGCGCGTGTGAACGGGTTGGTGGCGCGTTCATCGCCGATCGTGAACGGTACCGTCGGCAGGCCCTGCGCGCGCGCGGAGGCGATGGCGATAACGCGGGCAGCGAGGGCGGCATTTCCCGGCTCCACCGTCACGGCGAAGCGGGCGTTGGCCTGGGTATATTCGTGCGCGCAATAGACCCGGGTGGCATCGGGCAGCGCCATCAGCTTGCCGAGGGCGGCGAACATGTCAGCGGGCGTGCCTTCGAACAAGCGGCCACAGCCCAGCGCAAACAGCGTGTCGCCGGGAAACAGCACGCCATCGGCTTCAAAGGCAAAGGCGATGTGACCCGCTGTGTGCGCAGCGACATCGATCACTCGGGCGACCGACGTGCCGACCGATACCCTGTCACCTTCCCCAACGGCGCGGTCGATATAGGGTATCCGCTCGGCCTCGCCCTTTGGCCCGGTCACCCTCGCGCCGGTTGCGGCCACGATACCGGCATTGCCGCCGACATGATCCGGGTGCCAATGGGTATTGAGGATCTGGGTGATCGTCCAGCCGCGCGCGCGGGCCGCCGCCAGCACCGGATCGGCAACCGCCGGGTCGATGACAGCGGTTTCGCCGCTGGCGGCGTCATGGGCCAGATAGACATAATTGTCGCTGAGCACCGGGATCTGGACGACTTCCAGCATCACCAGCTCCCGATATTGGGCATGGAGAGCCACGGTTCGGCGGGGGCCAGCGCCGGGCCATCCTGAAGCAGTTCGACCGAGATGCCGTCGGGTGAGCGGACAAAGGCCATGCGCCCGTCGCGTGGTGGGCGATTGATGGTGACCCCGCCATCCATCAGCCGCTGGCAGACGGCATGGATATCGGGCACCGCATAGGCGAGATGGCCAAAGTTGCGACCGTCGGAATAGCCGGTTTCGTCCCAGTTGTGGGTCAGCTCGACCTGGGCGCTCTCGTCTCCCGGCGCGGCGAGGAAAATCAGCGTGAAGCGTCCGGCGTCATTGTCGTAGCGCTTCAACTCCTTCAGCCCGAGCAGTTCGAAAAAGGCCAGCGTCGCTGGTACATCCGAAACACGGATCATCGTGTGGAGATATTTCACGTGGGATTCCTCAATGCGGGGCTTCTCAGGGATCGGCCTTCGAACGCTTCGAAGCAGGCGATGACCGCATCGACAACCGGTGTCGGCCGGCCGCGCACTTCGCCGACATTGACATGCACTTCCTCGCCCGTCGCGCGTAAATCCTCGCCATCGCCGCAATGGAGTTCGAATTGCAGGGTCATCGAGGTGGTGCCGATACGGCTGCAGCGCACACAGATGGCGACCATTTC
>CAJAHV010000335.1 GCA_903939555.1 uncultured Alphaproteobacteria bacterium
AGCCGATCGCCGATGGCGCCGCCAACGCCTTTACCGATGGCAGTGTCGTCGCCCGTCAGGCCGGCATCTTCAACGCCTGTTGCCGGGTGTTCGCGCCGCGCTATCGCCAGGCCTCGACCCGCGCCTTCCGCGCCATGGCGGTGGGCGGAGAGGAGGCCTTTGCCATCGCCTATGACGATGTGCTGCGCGCCTTTGATCATTACCTGCGCCACGACAACAAGGGCCGGCCCTTCATGCTCGCCGGCCATAGTCAGGGCGCCCGCCATATCGCGCAATTGCTCGAAGACCGTGTCGATGGCCGGGCGCTGCGCCGGCGCATGGTCGTTGCCTATGTCGTCGGTATCGACCTGACCATCGGCGAATTCGGCGCGCGCTACACGACGCTGGTGCCGTGCGCCACGCCGGCGCAGACCGGCTGTGTTGTGGCGTGGAACGCCATCCTGCCGGGTGCCGATCTCGATCGCCTCGCGGCAGCGTTCAGCACCCGCTATGTCGCGCGCTTTGGTGACAGTACCGGCAAGGCACCTTTCTGCATCAACCCGTTGACCTTCGACGCCGCGCGCCCCGCCGCCGGGCCGGACGCGGCGCTCGGCGCTGTGCCGGGTGCTCCCGATGCCGGGCCGTTGCAACCGCTGGTCGCCCATGCCGTCGCGGCACGCTGCGAACAGGGCTTTCTCATCACCGAACCGGCGCCGGCGCTCGGCCTGTCGCCCTTGCCGGGCGGCAGCCTGCACTATCATGATTACGGCCTGTTCTACGCCGATATCCGCGCCAATGCCCGCCGACGCGCGGCGGCGTGGCAAACCCGAGGAAACCCCGCCCGATGATCGCCCGTCTTGTTGTTGCCGCGCTGCTCACCGCTACCCCCGCGCTGGCCGCCGACCCGGCGTTGCTCAAGCGCGGCGCCATGCTGTCGATGCGCTGCTCGACCTGCCATGAATTCGCCGCCGGCAAGCCCAACAAGGTCGGCCCCAACCTGCACCGCACCCTCGGCAAGCCCGCCGGCGGCGTGGCGGGGTTCGCCTATTCCCCGGCGCTGCTGGCGAGCAAGACGGTGTGGACCGACGCCAGCCTCGACGCCTGGCTCGAACGCCCCACCGCCGTCATTCCGGGCACGAAAATGGCCTTTGTCGGCCTGCCGCGCGCCGAAGACCGCGCCGCGCTGATCGCGTGGCTCAAGCAGGCAACGAAATAAGCGCAGCGCCGTGCCGCCGCGTAAAAGCGGCCCGATCAAGCCTGATTGCCCCCTGCTTGCCGGTGACGACCAGTTGGCGGCACGCCGTCATGACCCAAAAAACTGGTTTACCCATGCAATACACCTTGTATAGGTGGGCGGTCCACAAAAGGGAAAATCGATGCTCGAGCTCGCCCATGTCAGCCATGTCTATGCCAATGGCACGCGTGCGCTCGATGATGTCAGCCTGACAATTCCCACCGGCATGTTCGGGCTGCTCGGGCCCAACGGCGCCGGCAAATCGACGCTGATGCGCTGCGTCGCGACGCTGCAGACGCCGACCGCCGGGACCATCCGTTTCGGTGGTATCGACATCATCACCGACCCCGAGAAACTGCGCGCGACGCTGGGCTATCTGCCGCAGGATTTCGGCGTTTATCCGCGCGTGTCGGCCTATGACATGCTTGAGCACATGTGCGTTCTCAAGGGCATCGCGTCCGCCGGGGAGCGCAAGGCGACGGTCGAAACCCTGCTGGCGCAGACCAATCTCTGGGACGTCCGCAAAAAGGCCATCGCCGGCTTTTCGGGCGGCATGCGGCAGCGCTTTGGCATCGCCCAGGCGTTGATCGGCAATCCGCGGCTGATCATCGTCGACGAACCGACCGCCGGGCTTGATCCCGAAGAACGCAACCGCTTCCTCAACCTGCTCGTCGAGATCGGCGAGAATGTCGTCATCATCCTGTCGACGCATATCGTCGAGGATGTCGCCGACCTGTGTCCGCGCATGGCGGTGCTGGCCGGCGGACGCATCCAGCTCGAAGGCGCGCCGCATGATCTGATCGAGCGGGCGCGCGGCACTGTCTGGGCCAAAAGCATCGCGCGCGCCGAACTCGCCGACGTCGCGGCGCAGCACGAAGTTATCGCCACCCGCCTCGTCGGTGGCCGCACCATTGTCCATGTCCTGTCCGACACCGATCCCGGCCCCGGCTTCACCACCGTGTCGGGCGGGCTTGAGGACGTCTATTTCGCCACGCTGGCCACCATGCGCCGCGCCGCGCGCCCCGCCGCGCGCTCCGCCGCGCACCACGCCGCCTGAGGCCGCGCCATGTTCGCCTCCATTGCCGCGTTCGAATTGCGCTACCAGTTGCGCAACCCGGTGTTCTGGGTTGTCGCCATCCTGTTCTTCCTGATCACCTTTGGCGCCACCACGATCGAACAGATCCAGATCGGCAGCGGCGGCAATGTCCATGTCAATTCGCCCGCCGCGATCGCGCGCATCCATATCATCCTGTCGGTTTTCTTCATGTTCGTGACGACGGCGTTCGTCGCCAATGTCATCGTGCGCGACGATGAATCGGGTTTTGGCCCGATGGTCAAATCAACCCGGGTGAGCAAGTTCGACTATCTGCTGGCGCGCTTTGCCGGCGCCGCGACCGCTGCTGCCGCCGCCTTTGCCTTTGTGCCGCTGGCGATCTTCCTCGGTTCGCTGATGCCGTGGCTCGACCCTGAAACGCTGGGGCCGAACCGGCTCGGCGACTATCTTTTTGCCTATTTCGTGCTCGCTTTGCCCAATGTGCTGCTCACGGCGGCGATCTTCTTTGCCGTCGCGACGACGACGCGCTCGATGATGTATTCCTATGTCGGCGTCGTGGTTTTTCTCGTCGCCTATCTGGTGCTGTCGACGACGCTGCGCTCGAAGCCCGAATTGCGCGATCTCGCCGGGCTGGTCGAGCCCTTTGGCACGGCGGCCTTCGGCAATGTCACCCGCTATTGGACCGCGGCCGAATCGAACAGCCAGTTGCCGGCGTTCGCCGGCGGGCTGCTCTGGAACCGGCTGATCTGGTTCGGCGTCGGGCTGGCGGCGCTGGCCCTCGCCTATGGGCGCTTCAGCTTTGCCGAAAAGGGCCTGTCGCTGCGCGCCGTGCGCCGCCAGGCGAAAGTCGCGGCCAAGCTGGCGGTGGACAAGCCCGAGATTGTCGCCACCCTGCCGCCGGCGCGCCCCGACGACGCGGCGCTCGCCCGGCTGCTGGCGCGGACGCGTTTCGAAATGGCGCAGGTGTTCAAAAGCCCGGCGTTTTTCGTGCTGCTGCTCGTCGGGCTGTTCAACGCCGGCGGCGGGCTGTTCTTTGCCAATGAAATCTATGGCACCCCGGCCCGGCCGCTGACCTTTGCGCTCATCGACACGCTGCGCGGCGCCTTCGGCATCATCCCCGTGATCATCGCCATCTATTATGCCGGCGAACTGGTCTGGCGCGATCGCGACCGCAAGATGCACGAAATCGTCGATGCGACCTCGCTGCCCAACTGGGCCTATCTGGTGCCCAAGACGCTGGCAGTGACCGGCGTGCTGGTGGCGACACTGGCGGCCGGCATGGTCGCGGCGGTGCTGATCCAGCTGTTTCGCGGTGTCACGGATATTTCGCCGGGCGAATATCTGCGCTGGTACCTGCTGCCCGAAAGCGTCGACATGGTCATCCTCGCCGTGCTGGCGGTGTTCGTCCAGGCGCTCAGCCCCAACAAATATGTCGGCTGGGGGGTGATGGTCGTCTATCTCGTCGCCTCGATCTCCCTCAACAATATCGGCTTCGAACACCCGCTCTACAATTATGGCGCCACCGGCCGGGTGCAATTGTCGGACATGAACGGCAACGCTGTCGGCAGCGCGTTGGCGTGGTGGCTGCGGCTCTACTGGGGGGCGGTGGCGCTTGTCCTTGCCGTGCTGGCGCATCTGTTTTGGCGGCGCGGTACCGAAAGCGCGCTGCTGCCGCGCTTGCGGCGCATGCCGGCGCGGCTTGCCGATGTGCCGGGCGTGCTGATTATCGCCGCGCTGGCGGTTGCCGGGGCGAGCGGCGCTTATGTCTATTCGAACACCAATATCCTCAACAAATACCGCACGCGCGACGATATCGAGGCCATCCAGGCGGCCTATGAGAAGAAATATCTCAAATATGAAAATATCGCCCAGCCCTCGATGACCGCCATCACGCTGGCCGTCGAACTCTTCCCCCGCCAGCACCGGGTCGATGCGCGCGGCCGCTATCAACTGGTCAATGATACCGGCGCGCCGGTCACCGACCTGCACGTCCGCCTGCCCGATCCCGATGTGAAGCTCCGCGGGCTGGAAGTGCCGGGCACGACGCTGGTGATGGATGACAAGGACAATAATTACCGCATCTATCGTTTCACCACACCGCTGGCGCCCGGGGCGACGACGCAACTGACCTTTGTCACCCAGCGCTGGCAAAAGGGCTTTCGCGCCAATGGCAATGATACCAAGGTCGTCGACAATGGCAGCTTTCTGAACAACAGCGATTTTGCCCCGCAGATCGGCATGAGCCGCGATGGCCTGCTCAGCGACCGCGTCAAGCGCCGCAAATATGGCCTGCCCGCCGAATTGCGCATGGCAAAACTCGAGGATGCACAGGCGCAGCAGCGCAATTACATCGGCAATGCCGATTGGGTGACATCGGACATAACCGTGGTGACCGATGCCGACCAGACGCCGGTGGCGCCGGGCCGCAAAGTGTCGGACGTGACCAGCAAGGGCCGCCGCACCGCGCATTTTGTCTCGACGGCGCCCATCCTGGCGTTCTTTTCGGTGCAATCGGCGGCCTATGCCGAAAAATCCGCCGATGCGGACGGCGTCAAGCTGACAGTGTTTTACGACAAGAAGCACGCCTTCAACGTCGATCGCATGCTGGCGGCGATGCGCTCCTCGCTCGATTATTACCGCGCCAATTTCGGGCCGTTCCAGTTCGATCACCTGCGCGTCGTCGAATTCCCGGGCTATGCCAGTTTCGCGCAAAGCTTTGCCGGCACCTTGCCCTATTCGGAAAGCATCGGTTTTCTTGCCGACAACCGCGCCGCCGACGCGATCGATTACGTCACCTATGTCACCGCGCACGAGGTCGCCCATCAATATTGGGGCCACCAGATCGTCTCCGCCGACATGCAGGGCGGCACCGTGCTTGTCGAAACCATGGCGCAATATTCAGCGATGATGGTGATGAAAAAACGTTACGGCGCAGACAAGATGCGCCGGTTCCTGAAATATGAGCTCGACAATTACCTGCGCTCGCGCGCCAGCGAGGCGATCGAGGAACTGCCGCTGCAGCGCGTCGAGAACCAAGGCTATATCCATTACCGCAAGGGCGCGGTGGTCATGTACCTGCTCGCCGACCGGCTCGGCGAGGACCGCGTCAACGCCA
>CAJAHV010000336.1 GCA_903939555.1 uncultured Alphaproteobacteria bacterium
AGGCGGCGCAGGGCGATCTTGTCGATCTTGCCGACGACATTGCGCGGCAGCGGTTCGGCGCTGAACGCCACCTCGGTCGGGGTCTTGTAGGCGGCCAGATGCTCGGCAACATGGGCGCAGACAGCATCGACGGTCAGGCCATCGCCGACGATCACAGTGACCAGCCGTTCACCCATCCGGTCATCGGGCAGGCCGAAGGCGGCGACTTCGGCAACATTGGCGAGCGATCCGATGACGCGCTCGACCTCGGCGCAATAGATGTTCTCGCCACCCGAGATCACCATGTCCTTCTTGCGGTCGACGATGAAGATATAGCCTTCATCGTCGACATAACCGATGTCGCCGGTACGGAACCAGCCTTCGGCATCGAGCACTTCGGCAGTTTCCTGCGGGCGGTTCCAATAGCCGGCCATGACCATCGGCCCGCGCACGGCGATCTCCCCGGTGCTGCCCGTCGGCAGCACGGCACCATCATCGCCGTGCACCCGCACATCGGCGAGCGCCAGCACCCGGCCAGAACTGCCCGGTTGCCGCAGGAAATCCGGCCCGGTTGCCATGGCAACGGCCCCGGCGGTTTCGGTCAGGCCAAAGCCGGTGCCAAGGAAAGCACGCGGCATCGCGCCCTGCACCGCCGCAAGCAGGTTGAGCGGCAGGCCCTGGCCGCCGCTGGCGACATTGGTCAGCGACGAGATATCGGCCTCACCCGGCACTGCCTTGTTGAGCAGGTCCCACAGCATCGTCGGCACTGCCGACAACATGGTCACCTTTTCGGCCGCGATCAGCCGCAACGCTTCGGCCACGTCCCAGCGCCGCATGATCACGATCTTGCCGCCGATAAGCAGCTGCGACAGCAGGCCCGCACCAAGCCCCGAGATATGGAACAAGGGAAACACCAGCAGCGACGTCGGCTGCGGCCGGCCGGCCATTACCTGATCGGGCGTGATGCCATATTGCTGCGCGATGTTGCGCACCACCATCGCACCCGACAGTTGCACGCACATAAGCCCGGTAACAAGGTTGCGGTGCGTCAGGACGGCGCCCTTGCTGCGGCCGGTGGTGCCCGAGGTGAACAGGATGGCGCACGGATCATCGGGCTGTGCCGGCGGCGCGAGCCGAGTGAAGCTGCCCGCCGTGGCGAAGGCATCGCTGAACAGGATTCGCCCGGCATAGCCCACGTCCTGCAACGCTGCGCCGCGCGCCGCGTCGGCGAGCACCAGCGCCACGTCGGTATCCTCGATCGCGGCGCGCATTTCCTCCCCGGCGTTGCGGCTGTTGACCAGCACAGCCACGGCGCCGCTGTGCATGACCGCCAGCACCGCGATGATCCAGGGGATGCCGTTGCGCATGGCGATCGCCACCCGGTCACCCGGGCCGACACCCAGTTGCGCCGCCAGCGCATCGCGGCGAGCGAAGGTCTCGGCAAAACTCAGCCGCGTATCGCCTTCGACAAGAAAAGTCGCATCGCCATGGCGGCGCGCGGTTTCGATCAGCGTGTCGAGATCATCGAGCGCCGCAGCAAAACGCCGGCCGCGCGCATCGGCGACAATCTCGAACGGCGCGCCGGGCGCGGTCAGTTCAGCCAGGACCGGATCGGCCACCGCCACCTCAGTATACCGCCGCCGGATTGGGCTCGCGCGGCGATCCGAGCATCTCACGGTGCGACGGCGGCTGCTTGCCGCGATCATCAAGGCCATAGCGGTGCGCGATTTCGGCGCCGATCAGCGTCTGGCCCGAAATCTCGTCACCCTTGGGGTCGCTGGCGATGCCGTACAGGATATGGCCGGTAAATTCCGGATTTTCCGCCATTTCCATGAAGCCGGTATATTGTTCCGGGGCGGTCTTGGCGGCGATCAGCGCGCGCTCGGTCAGCAGCGGCCCCATCCAGATCGACACGCTGCGCACCCCGGTGCCGCGCAGGTCATGCTCCATGTCATGAGCGAATTTGTCGATCCCGGCCTTTTGGGCGCCATAGGCCGGCCCGTGCATATAGCAGCTACCGCCGAATGATGATCCAAAGGCAATCAGGCCCGAACCCTGCTTCACCATCATCTGCGCGGCGTGCCACGACGCGACATAGGCGGATCGCAACCCGACATCGAGGATATTGACCGCGGCCAGTTCTTTTTCCCAGAACGGCTTTTTCTCGATGAGCTGGTGATGGATATAGGTGGCGTTGTTGACCAGAATATCGAGCCGGCCCTGTTCCGCCGCGATTTGCGCGAACAGCGCCGCCACCTGGGCATCGTCACCATGATCGCAAACCACCGCGATGCCCTTGCCGCCCGCCGCGGTTACCGCCGCCGCCGTTTCAGCGACCGTGCCCGGCAGCACCGTGCCGTCCCAGCCAAAGGCATCGCCCGGCGTCAGGGTGCGGCCGGTGACATAGACGGTCATGCCCTTTTCACCCAGCCCGATGGCAATGCCGCGCCCGGCGCCGCGGCTGGCGCCGGTGACAAGGGCAATCTTGGGCTCGGACATGACATTCTCCCATCAGGCCAGCGCATTTCGTTGGTCACAGCGCGATATAGCCTAGAAACGCGAATAGAATAAGGCTAGTTTTTGCGCAACCCGCCAAATCGGGGTTTCATTGGAGAGCGATTGTCATGGCCGATGTGCCCTATTTGTTGCGCGGCATAATGCCAGTCGGCACTGACAGTTCAACGCTGATATCGTCGTCGAAATATCTCAATTCGGCAGCGCTGCGTGAATGGGTGGCGATGATCGCATTGAAGCGCAACGGCCCGGATTTTCCACCCGCCGCCGAAATGCACGAATTGATCGGCATCCTCAATTCCCTGCGCGATTTCGACCATATAGAAGCGATGTTCCACGCCGAGCGCAAGATCAACAAGCCGTTGGACGACTGGTTCAACGCCTGGCACATCTCCGACTATAAGATGGCAGAGCTGAAGGACTGCGCCCCCGGCACTGTCGGCGGTATCTATCACGAGGTCGCCACGGCCGGTAACTATGAAGTCCAGATCGTGCCGTACATGGAGCCGCGCACCCAGTTCGAGTTCTTCAATCTGCGTTCCGGCCAGACCCATGATTACGAACATATCCTGTGCGGCGGCGGCTTCAATTCGATGGGAGAACTCATCCCCTATTGGTACCGACTCACCAATGTACACAAGCACATCCACAACAAGGAACTCGCCGGCGAATTGAGCGTCATGTCGATTCTGGGCACGATGCGCTATGTCGTGCGCACCATGCTGCACTATCCCCAGGTCTGGGAAACGGCGGTGCAGTGCATGCAGCGCGGCATGGCAGTGGGGCAGCAATCGGATGCGCTGTTCCTCGCCCGCATGGAAGATACCTGGCACCTGCCGCTCGCCGAAGCCCGGGCAAAGCTGGGCGTGCGCGGCGCCGAGGACGTTGACACGACTCGTGAAGGCGCGATCTGGTTTGGCACGATCGCGGCCTGAACCGCGACAGGGAGATATCAGCATGGAATTCGATCTGGTCATTCGCGGCGGCACCATCATCGATGGCAGCGGCGGCGAACCTCTCGCCGCCGATCTGGCGGTTCGTGACGGCCGCATCGCCGCGATCGGACCGAACCTTGCCGCCGGGGCAGAGGAGATCGACGCGCGTGGCCGCATCGTCACCCCGGGCTTTGTCGACGTCCACACCCATTATGATGGCCAGGCGATCTGGTCGCAACGGCTCAATCCGTCATCGTCGCACGGCGTTACCACCGTCGTCATGGGCAATTGCGGCGTCGGTTTCGCGCCGTGCCGGGCCAGCGACCGCGACATGCTGATTAACGTCATGGAAGGTGTCGAGGATATTCCCGGCGTGGTCATGGCCGAAGGCCTGCCGTGGAACTGGGAAAGCTTTCCGGATTATCTCGATGCGCTCGATGCCGGCCAGCGCGATATCGATGTCGCCGCCTATCTGCCGCACTCGCCGCTGCGGGTGTTCACCATGGGGGTGCGCGGGGCAGAACGCCAGCCGGCGACTGCCGATGATCTCGCGCTGATGCGCCGGCTGACGCGCGAGGCGATGGCTGCCGGTGCGCTGGGTTTTGCCACCTCGCGCTTGTCGATCCACAAGGCCGCCGACGGTGGCAGTATCCCGACCTTTGATGCCGATATCGCCGAACTCGATGCCATCTGCGCCGGCATGGCCGATGCCGGCACCGGCACGTTGCAGATCGTTCTTGATGCCTTTCGCGGCTGGGATGTGGAGTTCCCGATCATTGCCCAGCTTGCCGCCGCCAGTGGTCGGCCCGCCACGTTCACGCTCGCTTCGGGCAACGACGGGCCACCGCGATGGCGCACCGTCCTCGACATGATGGAAACCGCCAATGCCGGCGGCGCTGCCATCACGGCCCAGGTCATGCCGCGCCCCATCGGCCTGATTGCCGGGCTAGAGCTGAGCGTCCACCCCTTCATCCTGTGCCCGAGTTACGCTGCCATCGCTGCGCTGCCGCTTGCCGAGCGCATAGCAGCGATGCGCGATCCGGCAATGCGCGCCGCGCTGCTCTCCGAAAAACCTGAAGAAGGCCATCCTTTCAACAGCCTGGCGCGCAACTGGCAATGGATGTTCCCGCTCAACGATCCGCCCGATTACGCCCCGCCGGCCAGCGCCAGCATCGCCGCACAGGCAGCGGCACGCGGCGTGTCACCAGAGACAGTCGTCTATGACCGGCTGCTCGAAACCGATGGCAAGGGCCTGTTCCTCGCCGCGCTCGGCAATTACGAGAATGGCACGCTCGATGCGGCGCGCGAAATGCTCACCCACCCCGATTGCATCCCGGCGCTCGGCGATGGCGGCGCCCATTATGGCGCCATCTGCGATGCCAGCTATTCGACCTTCCTTCTCGCGCACTGGTGCCGTGGCGCCGGCGTCGACCGGATACCGCTCGCCGACGCCGTCCATATGCTGACCCAGAAGGCAGCGCGCGCCGTCGGCCTTGGCGACCGCGGGCTGCTGCGGCCGGGTTACAAAGCCGATATCAACGTTATCGACATGGAGCGGCTGGCGATCGATCTGCCAACTATCGTCCGCGATCTCCCGGCCGGGGGACGACGGCTCGACCAGACGGCGCGCGGCTATGATGCGACCATCGTGTCGGGCAAGGTGATCCGCCGCCACGATGCGCCGACCGACGCACTGCCGGGCCGGCTTGTTCGCGGCGCGCAGGCGGTGCCGGCGTAGAGGGAGCGCGGCTGCGGTAGAGGCCTCCGGC
>CAJAHV010000337.1 GCA_903939555.1 uncultured Alphaproteobacteria bacterium
CGCCGCGTCATCCCCGTCGAGGACATGGTCGCCAAGATCAGGGTCGCCAGCGACGCTCGCGAGGACCAGCAGAACTTCCTCATCATCGCCCGCACCGACGCCCGGCAGAGCGAAGGCCTTGATGGCGCGCTGCGCCGGCTCGAGGCCTATGCCCGCGCCGGCGCCGATGTGCTGTTCCCCGAATCGCTGGAAAGCGAGGAGGAGATGCGCCGCGCCTGCGCCGCTTTCGATGTGCCGGTGATGGCCAATATGTCGAACGGCGGCCTGTCACCGGTCCCGCACACCTCGGTGCTCGCCGAGATCGGCTATGCCTATGCCATCTACCCGTCGTTGACCTCGCTCGCCGCCGCCACCGCGATGGAACAGGCGCTGCGCGGCCTGAAGGACGGCGGCATCGGGCAACCCGAAGGGCTTTTCGATTTCAACGAGTTCTGCCGGCTGATCGGCTTCGAGGATGTGTGGGCCTTCGAACGCAAATGGGGGGCGAAGGACTGACCGCCCCTCCCCCTGCGGGGAGGAAGAAGGCCCTCACAGCGCCGTGATCACGCCATGGCGCTTCTTGCCTGCCGACACCCGCGCGCCCGGCGCCACCAGCAGCGCTTCATCGGCCACCGCGGCGCCATCGACCCGTGCGCCGCCGCCGGCCACCAGCCGCCGTGCCTCGCCCTTCGACGCGGCAAAGCCCAGCCCGACGAGCGCATCGACAAGGCTGACCGGCGCGGCCACGGCATAGCTTGGCAGATCCTCACCGGCACCCCCGGCAAAGGTCGCCGCCGCGGTTGCCGCCGCCGCCTCGGCAGCCGCGCGACCCCGGCACAGTGCCGTCGCCTCGGTGGCCAGCACCGCCTTGGCAGCGTTGATGTCGCCGGCCATCACCGCGTCGATGTCGGTAATCGACAAGTCGGTGAACAGCTTCAGGAACCGCGCCACGTCCGCGTCATGGGTGTTGCGCCAGAACTGCCAATAATCGAACCCCGGTAGCGAATCCTCGTGCAGCCAGACCGCGCCCGCCGCCGTCTTGCCCATCTTGGCGCCATCGGCGCGGGTGATCAGCGGCGTCGTCAGCCCGAACGCCTCACCGGCATCGACGCGGCGGATAAGGTCGGTGCCGTTGACGATATTGCCCCATTGGTCGCTGCCGCCCATCTGCAAGGCACAGCCATGGCGGCGCGACAGCTCGAGGAAATCATAGGCCTGGAGGATCATGTAGTTGAATTCGAGGAACGACAGCGGCTGTTCACGATCGAGCCGCAGCTTGACCGAATCGAAGCTGAGCATCCGGTTGACCGAAAAATGCCGGCCGATATCACGCAGGAACGGAATATAGGCGAGGCCCGACAGCCATTCATCATTGTCGGTCATGATCGCGCCCGTCGGGCCATCGTCGAACGACAGGAAGCGTTCGAAAATGCGCTTGATGCTCGCCTTGTTCGCGGCGATCCGCGCATCGTCGAGCAACTGCCGGCCTTCGTCCTTGCCCGATGGATCGCCGACCTTGGTCGTGCCGCCGCCCATCAGCACGATCGGGCGGTGCCCGGCCTGTTGCAGATGCCGCAGCATCATGATCGACACGAGATTGCCGATATGCAGGCTCGGCGCGGTGCAATCATAGCCGACATAGGCCGTCACCACGCCCTTTTCCGCCGCGGCGTCGAGCGCTGCCGCATCGGTGACCTGATGGATGAAGCCGCGCGCGTCGAGCGCCTGGAGGAAGGTCGATCGGTAAGTCATGGCGCTTCTTAGCCGCTCGGGCGCCGGCTTGTCATCCCGGGGGTTTTGCGGCTGTCACCCCGGGCCAAGGCCGGCGCCCGGCGCATGACCAGGAAAGTTGGCCGGGTCCCGGATCAAGCCCGGGATGACAAGCTGCAGCGGAGCCCGTAATCCTTGCACCATGACCAAGCTCACTACCGCTCTCGGCCTGATGTCCGGTACCTCGATGGATGGCATCGATGCCGCGCTGATCGACACCGACGGCGAAAACATCGTTGTACCGCGCGGCTTTCTTTCGATCCCTTACGAACCCGATTTCGTGCAGCGGCTGAAAGATGCCGCCGCCCGTGCGCTCGAACTCCACGCCCCCGGCCCCGATACGTTGATCGATGCCGTCACCGCCGAACTGACCGGCCTACACGCCATCGCCGTCCACCGCCTGCTCGCCGCCACCGGCACCGACCGCGAGGATGTCGCGATCATCGGCTTTCACGGCCATACCGTCGCGCACCGTCCCGAGCGCAAAAATGGCAGAGGCGGCTGGACCTGGCAGATCGGCGATGGCGCGCTGTTGCAGGCCGCGACCCGCATCCCCGTCGCCTTTGATTTCCGTTCCGCCGATGTCGCCGCCGGCGGCCAGGGCGCGCCGCTGGCGCCGGGCTATCACCGTGCCCGCGCGGAAGGGCTGGCCCGGCCCGGCCAGAATCAAGGGCTGGGTGTCCTCAACCTCGGCGGCGTCGGCAACCTGACCTGGTTTGCCGGTGACCAATGGGGCAGTTTCGATACCGGGCCGGCCAATGCGCTGATCGATGACTGGATCGCCAAGCACAGCGACCGCCGCTACGACAAGGGCGGCGCGATCGCCGCCACGGGCAGCGTCCATGACAGTGTGCTGACGGCGATGCTCGACCTGCCGTGGTTCGACTTGGCCCCGCCCAAATCACTCGACCGCGCCGATTTTTCGGGACAGGCGGCGCGCGGGCTGTCGCTGGCGGATGGCGCCGCCACCCTCACCGCCTTCACCGCAGAAACCATCAGGCTGGCGCTCGGTCATGTGCCGCGGCTGGGGAGCCTGCTCGTAACCGGCGGCGGCCGCCACAATGCGACCCTAATGTCAATAATTGCCGAGCGGACCGGCGTGCCGACCGAACCGGTCGA
>CAJAHV010000338.1 GCA_903939555.1 uncultured Alphaproteobacteria bacterium
GCAACCTGTTCAGGCCGGAAGGTGGCTTTACCGTGCGCGGTGTCGCCGCCGAACGCGAACAGGTGTTGATCGCCGAATTGCTGCGCCGCAATTTCAAGAAACGCGACCAGTTGCTGTCAGCCCGCATCGGCATTTCGGCGGTACAGCAGAACGCCTTTGATGCCAGCACCTTTGCCGTCGGCGCGGCGCTGGCGCGCGAATCGAACATCATCTGGCAAAAGCCCTGGACCTATTCGATCGGTGCCGAAGCGCTGGTCACCCGCCAACGCGACCGCTCGGCCCCCAATGATCCCAACAACACCTATTTCATTCTCGCCCTGCCCGGCAACGTCACCTGGGACAATTCCGATGATCTGCTCAATCCGACGCGGGGCTTCCGCCTGACCAGCCGTGTCTCGCCTGAATTCACCCTGCGCAGCGGCACCAACTTCAACTATGTCAAGGCGCAGCTCGATGCGACCGCCTATCGCCCGTTCGGCAATATCGTGCTCGCCGGGCGGCTGCATCTGGGTGCCATCGCCGGCGCCAACCGCGGCCGCATCGCCCCCGACCGGCGTTTTTATGCGGGCGGCGGCGGTTCGGTGCGCGGTTTCGATTTCCAGGGTGTCGGCCCCAAGGATGCAGATGGCTCCCCAACGGGCGGCAACAGCCTGACCGAAGCAGCTTTCGAAGTGCGCTATCGTACCAATTTGTTCGGCAGTGATATCGGCCTTGTTGGCTTTGTCGATGCCGGGCAGGTCTATGCCTCGTCCGTGCCCAAATTCACCGATCTCAAGGTCGGCGCCGGGGTGGGCCTGCGCTATTTCACCAGCTTTGGTCCGGTGCGTATCGATGTCGCGACGCCGGTGACCCGGTCGCCGGGCGATCCGCGTATCGCCTTCTACGTCTCCATCGGCCAGTCTTTCTAACCATGGCCGAACCCGCCCCCCCCGCTGCTGCCGGCACGGCCGGGCGACGTTTCGCCGGCATGGCCAGCGGTCATGGCGTGGCGCGGGTGCTGTCGGTCGTTGTGCTCGGCGTGCTGCTGCTGGCGATCATCGCCTATGGCGGGGTGCGCTGGCTCGATACCGACAACGGCCGGGCCTTCATCGTGCGGCAACTGCCCGGCTACAAGTTTCAGTCGGGAATGATGATCAAGGCCGGGCGGATCGACGGCTCGATTTTCGGCAAGGCAGTCATTCATGACATCAAGATAGCCGATCCCAAGGGGGTGTTCGTCGAGATACCAGATCTGGCGATCGATTGGCGGCCGCTCGATCTGGTGCGCAAACGCTTCACCGCCAAATATCTGCTTGCCGCCGAGGTGCGCATGCTGCGCCGGCCGCAATTGCTGCCGACCAATGATGATCGCATCCTGCCCGATTTCGATTTCGATATCGCCCGGCTCAAGGTCGACCGGCTGGTGCTTGAAGCGCCCGTCGCCGGCAAGCGCCATGTGCTCGGCGTCGGGGGCAGCGCCGATATCCGCGCCGGCCGCGCCCGGCTCGATCTTGTCGCGCTGACCCTGGCCGATGGCAACACAAAGGGCAGCGGCGACGCCATCCGCCTGAAACTGGATGCCGAACCCGATCGCGACCGTTTCGACATGGCGGCCCTGGTCACCGCGCCTGCCGGTGGTGCCATCACCGGGCTGCTCGGCATTGCCCAGCCGATCGATATCAGGCTCGATGGCGACGGTAGCTGGAAGGTCTGGCAGGGCCGGCTGGCGGCGACACTGGCGGGCACACCGCTCGCCGACCTGGCACTTTCGGCGCGCTCGGGCGATTTTGCTATCCACGGCACGGCGCGGCCGGCGCGGTTGCTGACCGGGCTCACCGCCCGGCTGCTGGCGCCGCAATTGCGCATCGACGCCACGGCGCTGGTGCAGGATGGCAAGGCCCGCATCACCGCGGCGCTGGCCAGCCGGGCGCTGACGTTGACGGCGCGCGGTGGCATGGATTTCGGCGATGAAAGCATCCGCAACCTGGGGCTTGATGTCCGACTGCTCGATCCGGCGGTGCTGCATCCACAGGTACGCGGACGCGACGTGCGGCTGGTGGCGCAGGTCGCCGGCAGTTTTGCAGCGCCGCTGGTCGATTACCGGCTGACCGCCGCCACTGCCAGCTTCGGCAGCCGCAGCGCCAGCGATATGCGCGCCACCGGCATCGTGCGCGGCGGCAATGCGCCGCTGACCATCCCGATCAACCTGACAGCAAAGCGGATCACCGGCACCGGCGATTATGGCGACCCCCTGCTCACCGGCGTCCATATCGACGGCCCGCTGGTCATCGCCAATGGCCGGCTGCTCGGCACTGGCCTGCGCTTTCGCAGCGATCGCGTGTCGGGCACCGCGGATGCCAGCGTCAGCCTTGCCACTGCCGATTATGTCGTCACGGCCAGGGGGGCAGTGCCGCGCTATGCCATCCCGGGGCTGGGGCTTGCCGATATCAGCGCCGATGTGCGGGTCACCCCGGCCGGCAATGCGGCGCGCGTCACCGGCCGCACCGCGATCAAGGTCACCCGGCTCGACAATGGCTTTTTCGCCAGCCTCACCGAAGGCTTGCCCGCCATCACCGCCGATTTCGACGTGGCGCCCGATCTGTCACTGCTGTTCCGCAACGCCCGCGTCACCGCGCCGGGGATCAGCCTGGCCGCCAGCGGCAGCCGCAGCGCGGCGGGGCTGGTCACCGCCAGCGGCAGCGGTACCTCGCGGGCGTACGGCCCCGTGGCGTTGCAACTCACCGGGCCTGTCGATGCGCCCGTTGTCGATGTCACCCTCGCCCGCCCCGGCCTTGGCATCGGGCTGGTGCGCGTCGCGGCGCATGTCGCCCCGGCGCCGGACGGCTGGCGCTTCACCGCGCTCGGCGGGTCGGATTACGGCCCTGTCACCGGCACGGGCCTGATCAACACCGCAGCCGACCCCATCGCCATCGAAATCACCAGCGCCAGCATCGCCGGCATCAACGGCCGCGGCCGCATCGTGCAGACCGACGCCGGGCCCTTTACCGGGCGCATCGGCTTTACCGGCCCGGGCTTTGCCGGGGCCGCGCAACTGTCCGCCGCCGGCGCGGTGCAGCGCGCCGAGATCAGCGCCACCGCGCAGAACGCGCAACTGGCACTCGCAACACCCGTCAGCATCGACAGCGGCAGCCTGACGCTGGTCGCGCTGATCCCCGACCGCAGTCAGGCCGGCAGCCCCGGCATTACCGGCAGCTTCGATTTCACCGGCATCGAACGTGACAGCCTGCGCATCGACAATGCCAAGGGCCGCATCCGGTTTGCCGATGGCCGTGGCCGCGCCAGCGGCGACATGCACGGCACCACC
>CAJAHV010000339.1 GCA_903939555.1 uncultured Alphaproteobacteria bacterium
CGGCCATTGCGTCTGCATGCGTAGCGGCGCCGAACTTGCCATCGCCTGCAACGCGATGCCGACCTTGAGGCCGTTCAGCGGCGGTGTCGTGTAATTGCCGCCCTGCCAGTCGGGATCGGCCTTGATTGCGTCGATCGCCATCTGCCGCCACAGCCGGTTGCGCCCGGCGATCGGCACGGTGTTGCACGCCAGCGGCATGATCGCCCGTGTCGCGCCAGGGTAATCGATCCCGAACTGGAACCCCATCATGCAGCCCATCGACGTGCCCATCAGCAGTCGCAACTGCCGGATGCCGAGATGATCAAGCAGCGCCTTTTGCGCCCGCACCATGTCGGCATAATCATAGGCCGGGAACGCCATCTTCAGCCCCTGCGACGGGCGGGACGAGCCGCCATGGCCGATGGCATCGGGCAGGATGATGAAATATTTCGTCGTGTCGAGTGGTTGCCCCGCGCCAAACAGCATGTCGGCAAATTGCGGCACCAGGAATTGCGCGCCGGTATCGCCGGTGCCGTGCAGCACCATGATGGCATTGATGATCTTGCCGGCGGCATCGCGCTGCGGGGTACCAAGGGTGCGGTAGTGCTGGGTCAGCGCCGGCAGCGTCTCGCCGCTGGCGAATCGGAAGTCGGGCGCGGTGAAATCGGCTTCGGTGACGGCAGGCAGCGCGGCGAGCGCCGGGCCGGCGAGGAACAGGGCAAGAGCGGCGAAGCGGGCAAGGATCATGGTGCAACGCTAGCGCCGATTGCGGGCAAGGCCAACTCCCTCGCCTCCAACGCGAAGGCGTCGCCTGAATCGCCCGCCCTGCAAACGCAGGAAGCAGAAGTGTTGAGCCGTTGGCCCTTGCCGTGCTAGCGGCATTGCAACGCAACAATTTAAACACTGACGGAAAGTTTTGCATGTCTGTCGACGACGCCATCGTCCGCAAGATCGCGCGCCTCGCGCGGATCGGCATCGCCGATGATCAGGTGCCGGCGCTGGCCGGCGAATTGTCGGCGATCCTCGGCTGGATCGAACAACTGGGCGAAGTCGATACCGCCGGCGTCGCGCCGATGACCGCGGTCATCCCCAATCATCTCGCCTGGCGGGTCGATGCCATCACCGATGGCAATATGCAGGCCGCCGTGCTCGCCAATGCCCCCGATGCTGCCAGCGGATTTTTCGCCGTGCCCAAGGTTATCGAATAATGAGCCTGACCGACCTGACGATTGCCGGCATGAAGGCCGGACTGGCAAAACGCGATTTTTCCGCCGCGGAACTGACCGAGGCGCATCTGGCGGCGATGGCAGCGGCGCGGCACCTCAACGCCTTCATCACTGAAACCCCCGAGATCGCCCGTGCCCAGGCCGCCGCCGCCGATGCGGCGCTGGCCAGGGGCGAAGCGCGGCCACTGACCGGCATTCCGCTTGGCATCAAGGATCTGTTCTGCACCAAGGGCGTGCAGACGACGGCTGCGTCGAAGATCCTTGAAGGCTTTATTCCGCCCTATGAGTCGACCGTGTCGGGCAATTTGCTCGGTGATGGCGCGGTGATGCTCGGCAAGCTCAACCTCGATGAATTCGCCATGGGCTCGTCGAACGAGACCAGCGCCTATGGCAAGGTGATCTCGCCATGGAAGGCGAAAGGCTCCGATCGCGATCTCGTCCCCGGCGGCTCGTCGGGCGGCTCGGCGGCGGCAGTATCGGCGCGGCTGGTGGCGGGTGCAACGGGCACCGATACCGGCGGCTCGATCCGCCAGCCCGCAGCATTCGTCGGCATTTCGGGCATAAAGCCAACCTACGGTCGCTGCTCGCGCTGGGGCGTTGTCGCCTTTGCCTCGTCGCTCGATCAAGCCGGGCCGATGGCGCGGACCGTCGAGGATTGTGCGCTGCTGCTCACCTCCATGTGCGGTTATGATGCGAAGGATTCGACCTCGCTCAACCTCCCCGTCCCCGACTTTGCCGCCAGACTGAGCAGCGATCTGCGCGGCAAGCGCATCGGCATCCCGAAGGAATATCGCCTCGACGGCATGGATCCCGAGATTGCCGCGCTGTGGGACCAGGGGATCACCTGGATGAAGGCCGCCGGCGCGGCCATCGTCGATGTCTCGCTGCCGCATACGCGCTATGCGCTGCCCGCCTATTACATCATCGCGCCCGCCGAAGCGTCGTCGAACCTCGCGCGATATGACGGTGTGCGCTATGGCCTGCGGGTCACGCCGCCGGGCGGCAACC
>CAJAHV010000340.1 GCA_903939555.1 uncultured Alphaproteobacteria bacterium
GCCAGCGCGGCAGTCGCCGGCACCGATACCGTGCCCGCCGGGATGCGGCTGTCATCATGCAGCGCCAGCGCGAACTGCGGCTTGGGAAAGCGCGTGTACAACCCATCGGCGAGCATCGCCTTGGCACCACCACCGGCTTCTTCGGCAGGTTGCGCCACCATCACGAGCGTGCCGTGCCAGCGTGATTTCGCCGCCGCCATGGCGCGGGCAACGCCGACCCAAACACTCATGTGAATATCATGCCCACAGGCATGCATCACCGGTGTCAGGCTGCCGTCGGCCGCCCTACCCATCGCGCTGCTGGCATAGGGCAAGCCGGTTTCTTCCTTCACCGGCAGGCCATCCATATCGGCACGTATCAAGAGAGTCGGCCCGCTGCCGTTAACCAGTACAGCGACGACGCCGGTCTTTCCCACCGCTTCGGTGACGGTGAAACCGGCGGCGCGCGCCTCGGCGGCCATCAGGGCCGCCGAACGGGTTTCCTGAAAGGCGAGTTCGGGGTGAGCGTGCAGATCCTTGTAAAGCGAGACCAGATCGACCGGGGACGCCAGCGCAGATGCGCTGGCGGCGAGCAGTGCGGTAACAAAAAACGTACGGAGCATGACCATGCCGCACGCTAGAGCCGAAACACGCCGCGCTGCAAGACTGTTCGCTACGGTTTTGCTGTTCACCACGGCGCCAGCACTGGCCCGGTTGCAATTGCCACCACCTGGCGCTGCGCCACAGGCCATAAATTTTGCCGCAGATCCGGTATTGCGTTTCCTTGGCAGCACAGCGCCGGTCGAAGATTTCCGTGCCGCGATTGCCGCTGCCGTCAGGCGCTACCCGACCAACGGCGAAGGATTGGCGCTCGGCGATGCCGCCATCGCCAGCCGGCGCGCAGCGCGATCGGCTCTGTTGCCGCGACTTTCATTGTCGATCGTCACCAGCCGGTCGCTGGCACGCAGTTTCGAAGGCGACAGCGCCGTTGTCGAAAGGCTGACACCACGCGGCCGTACCGATGCCGCCATCGGGGCTGACCAGCGCCTGTACGATTTCGGCGCCACCAGCGGTCGCATCGTCGCCGCCGGCGCCCGGATCAACGAAGCCCGCGCGACAGCAAGCGCCGAAGCCATCGACAGCGCGCTCGGAGCCATCACCGCCTGGTATGCGCTGGTCGGCGCTCAGGCGTTCCGCGATCTCGCCGATGCAATCGCCGATCGTCATCGCCAGATCCTGGCTGATACGACAAGTCGCCGCGACGCCGGGTTGGGCAGCGGCGGCGATGTCGCTCGCGCCGAAGCCGGGCTTGCCGATGCGCTGGGCAATCTTGCCCGCCGTGACCGAGGGTTGGCCGGCGCCGAAGCTGATTATCGCGCGCTGTTCGGCACCGCGCCACCGGCTGCCGCCTTGCCCCCGCCAGCACCGCAGTCCGCCGCCGCTGATGCCGGCACCGCGATGGCCATGGCGCGCACTGCACCAGCCGTACGCGCTGCGCTGGCGCGGGCACAGGCTGCCGAGGCCGAAGCCCGGGCACTGCGCGGCGATGCCCGGCCACAACTTTCGGCCGGGGTCTCGGCAACGCGTTACAACGCGTTCGACAGCGGTAATAATTACGACGTACGCGGCCAGATCATGCTGCGCCAGATGCTGTCGTTGGGTGGAGCCGAAACCGCTCGCGTTTCCGAAGCGCGCGCCCGCGCCCGGGCTTTGGGCTTTGCCGCCGATCGCGCCCGGATCGAGGCGGAACGCGCCGCCGAAGCGGCCGCCGCCGATGCCCGCATCCTGGCCAGTGCCGCCGGAACCTTCGCCGATGCCTATCGCGCCAACCGCCGGTCGCGCGACACCATGGCCGAACAGTTCCGTGTCTCCCGGGGTAGCCTGATCGATCTGATTCGCACCGAACAGGATTATGTCGCCAGCGCTGAAGCGTTGGTGCGCGCCGATATCGAGCGCGACCTGGCGCAATTCACCCTTATGGCGCGCACCGGCGAACTGCCCGGCCTGCTGTCGCTGCCCCCGGTTCCCGAGGAGATGCCATGAGCGCCCTGCCCACCCATGCGGATTTCAGCCCAGCGCTGCGCAGCGATACCGCACCAACCGATGTCGCAGCCGATCCACTGATGACCGGGACAGCCAATGCCGCACCGCCCCCGGCGTTCGGCACCATTTCGCCTCGCGCCGGTGACTGGTTGCGCGCGCCCGTATGGGCCAATCGCGGCCTGTTTGCCCAGGTCGCGCTGGCAGCGGCGCTGATCAACGCCCTGTCGCTCGCTACATCCTTGTTTTCAATGGCCGTTTACAACAAAATCATTCCCAACAATGCTACCGATTCACTGGCTGCGCTGCTGATAGGCATCAGCCTGGTGCTAGCGTTCGATTTCCTACTGCGGATCTTGCGCGGCTATTTCGTCGATGTCGCAGGCCAGAACATCGATCATCAACTCGGCAGCGCCGTCTTCGACCGGCTCGTCAACATGAAGCTGTCGGACCGGCAAGGCTCGAACGGCGCCTTTGCCGGGCTATTGCGCGAGTTCGAATCGCTGCGGGAGTTCTTTACCAGCGCAACCATCGTCGCGCTGGTCGATGTGCCTTTCATCCTGCTGTTCCTGCTGGTCATCGCCTTGGTGGCGCCGCCGCTGGCGCTGGTGCCGCTGCTCGCCATCCCGCTCGTCATCGCTGCGGCGCTGCTGGCCCAGCCGCTGCTTGCCCGCATCGCCGATGCCAGCCTTGCCGAGGGGTTGAACAAGCAGGGTATCATCGTTGAAACCATATCCGGCCTGGAGACCATCAAGACCAGCCGGGCCGCGCCCTTTCTTGCGGCACGCTGGCGACGGGCCGTAGCGGCGCACGCGGCGTTGGCGCTGCGGCAACGGCTGGCAGCAGGCATGGCCGTGCACGTCGCGGCTGTCGCGCAAAATATCGTCTATGTCGCGATGCTTGGGCTCGGCGTCGGCCTCATCGCCGAGCAGCGGCTGAGCATGGGAGCATTGATTGCCGCGTCGATGCTGTCGGGGCGCTGCGTCGCGCCGCTTGGCCAGATCGCCATGCTGCTGACCCGGCTCGGCCAGACGCACAGTGCCTGGCGCGCGCTGGACCGCATCATGGCC
>CAJAHV010000341.1 GCA_903939555.1 uncultured Alphaproteobacteria bacterium
AACCGCATCAAGGGTGAGGCCGCAACAGCTTTGTGCCGAAAAAGCGGCAGGATGGCGGTACTGCCCAAATTATTCGTTTGTTACCCGCAATCGGCTCGTACCGCATCTCCATGCCTGCGAAGGCCCAGCTTGATGACATTTTCGTGTCAATTGCGGTTGCGGCGCACTCGGCGTAGATTGATGCCATGCTTTTCTCGCGCCCTTTGCCCCTGTTCATCGCCGCGTTGGCCACGATTCTTGCCGCGCTGCTGCCAGCCATAGCAACGCAGGCAGCGCCGCCGCCGGCCACGCTGCCACCGGCCACGCTGTCACATGCCGATCTCGCCGACCTGACGTTGGCGGCTCCGGTAATCGTGCGTGCCACTATCACCGGCAGTGAACGCATCGCCGACAAGGCCTCGCCCGGGCTGAAATCCGGCCGGGCACGGCTGTTGATCACCGCTGCGGTCGAGGCTGCGATCGTGGCGCCGGGCGCGATCCCCGCCCGCCTGTCCTGGCTATGGGATGCGCCAACCGACGCCCGGGGCAAGCCACCCAAACCCAAGGGCAGCACCATCATCGCCTGGCTGGCCATGCCGGCCACCGATGGCAAGACCCGGCTGATCAGCGGCAGGGCCCAGCAGTCGCATGACCCCGCAACCGAGGCCCGCACCCGCACGCTGGCCACCGAAGCGCGATCTGCCACCGTGCCGGTTATCACCGGTGTCGCCAACGGCTTTCGCGCCGAAGGCACGGTACCGGGCGAAAGCGAAAGCCAGTTCTTCCTCACCGCCGCCGATGGCAAAGGGCTCACGATGGTCGTGACAACACGCCCGGGGCAAGCGCGCCGCATTGCCGTGGCACGCGGCGACGTCATTGATGAATCAGCGATGCTCGTCAAACCAGACACGCTGTTGCGCTATCGGCTGGCGTGTTTCCTGCCGGCGCAGTTGCCGGCGGCGGCGGGCGGCGCTGACCCGGCCTTGGCCGGCGACTGGCGCGCCGCGATCGCCGAGTTGGGGCCGTGCGGACGCACCACGACGCCCTGAGCGCTATCCTGAGCGCCGCCGCTCAGAAGCTGGCCATCTCCACGCCGACGGCGGCACAATCGGGATAGATATCGGGCTTGCGGGTCGACACGCGCAGCGCCGTCACACCCTGGCGCGCTGCGACCAGCGAATAGATTTCATGCGCCACGGTTTCCTGCAGGTTGAAGCGCCGGCGCTCGACAAGCGCCAGCACCGAGGAACGCAGCGTGTCATAGTCCCAGGCCCGCTCGACGGTATCGCATTCCGGAAAGGCCGCAGCGGTCAGCCAGACTTCGATGTTGACGCGCAGCCGCTGCGGGGTGCCGATCTCGAAATCATGAAAGCCGATGTCGACGGGCAAGTCGAAATCCTGAAGCATGATCTTGCGGCTCTGCGGTGCCAGCGCGGCCGGCACAAGGCCCGCCAGGACAGGGTTGGCGAGCAACGGGTCGGAAAGAATGGTATCGGTCATTTGTCCACCATGTAAGCAACATCACGCGGCAGGCCGAGCAGGCGCTGGCCGCCATCAAGCGTGATCGTCTGGGCGTTGAACGTCGGCGTGGCAATGATGAAGCGCAGCGCCGCGACGATTTCGGCAACAGCGACACCACGCCGCAGCGGATTGAGCCCATGCACCGCCTCGAAATTCTCGCGGCTCTGCGGCCCGCTGACCAAGGTCACCGCCGGCGCGATGGCGGCGCAACGCAACCGCGGCGCATAGGCCCGCGCCGTCAGCTCGGTCAGGCCGTCGAGGCCGATCTTGGACAAGGTATAGGTGAAGAAATCAGGATTGAGCGCTTCAAGCTTGGCATCAAGCAGATTGACGACCAGCGCCGGTTCGGCGCCAACAGACAGCGCCGGTTCGGCGCCAGCGGAAAGCGCTGCGGCAAACGCCCGGATGATCAGCGCCGGGGCGCGCAGATTGACCGCCATATGGGTGTCGAAATCGTCCACCCCGAAATCATCGATCCGGTCATAGATGAATCGCGACGCCGAATTGACCAGCAGGCCGAGCGGCGGCAGGCCGGCAGCAGCGGCGACAATGATATCGCCAATGCCCGGATCCGCCAGATCACCGACCACGACCACGGCATTGCCGATCTCGGCCGCCAGCGCCTCGGCCTCGGCGTGTGACTGGTGGCAATGGATAACGACATGCCAGCCATCCTCGGCCAGCGCGCGCACCAGCGCCGCGCCGATGCGTTTGGCACCGCCGGTGACGATAGCGGTCTGGTTGCGGAGCGTTTTCATGGCGACTGCGGTTACAACTCGTCACCGGGCATCGCAAGCCTGCGGTCCGGCACAGGCCATCGCTGATGACCGATCACCGCCTCTCGGCTGCTCCGGCATGACGATGTGTCACATCCGCGTCAGCAGCGCGATTGCCCTGCCCCGCCACCACGCCTAAATCAGCCCACAATGACCCTGCCCGTCGATCGTTTTTCAGAAGAAACCGCCACCTTCACGGTGCAGGGCAAGGATGTGCCCGATCTCGATCGCGGCGTCGCCGCCATCCGCAACGTGCTCGCCACCCTGCCGCTGCGCCCTGGTGTCTACCGGATGACCGATGCCGGCGGCGATGTGCTGTATATCGGCAAGGCGCGATCGCTGAAGAATCGCGTCGGCAATTATGTCCAGGTCAACCGGCTGTCGCGGCGGTTGCAGCGCATGGTGTCGCAAACCCGCGACATGACCATCGTAACGACCAATTCCGAAGCCGAGGCTCTGCTGCTCGAAGCACAGCTCATCAAGCGCTACCGCCCGCCCTACAATGTTTTGCTGCGCGACGACAAAAGTTTCCCCTTCATCGTGCTGCGCGAGGACCATGGCTTTCCGCGCATCGGCAAGCATCGCGGCGCGCGCATCGGCAAGGCGAGCTATTACGGCCCTTTCGCCAGCGCCGGCGCGGTCAACCAGACCCTGAACGCCCTGCAAAAGGTGTTTCTGCTGCGTTCGTGCACCGACAGTTTTTTTGCCAACCGCACCCGGCCGTGCCTGCTCCACCAGATCAAGCGCTGTTCGGCGCCCTGTGTCGACCGCATCAGCCCCGATGCCTATGCCGAACTGGTCGAGGATGCCCGCGCCTTTCTGGCGGGCAAGACCCAGGACGCCCAGAAAAAGCTCGGCACCGCGATGACCGCCGCCGCCGAGGCCATGGATTTCGAGATCGCCGCAGTGTTGCGCGACCGGCTGCGCGCCCTCACCTTCAT
>CAJAHV010000342.1 GCA_903939555.1 uncultured Alphaproteobacteria bacterium
CCGCTGACGTTGCGGTTGACCTCGCCTGCCGGGCGGCCAATCCAGGTCACCCGGGACCTGCCGCGTTTCTGGGCTGGAAGTTGGGCCGATGTGCGGCGCGATCTGCGCGGCCGCTATCCGCGCCACCCCTGGCCAGAAGACCCGGCAGCGGCCCCGCCGACACTGCGCGCCAAGCGACCGGGGCAAGCGGGCTGAACGCTTGCCCCGGTGCATCAGGCAGCAACGACCTCGAGCCTGCGGCGGCGCCGCACATTATAGCCGATGAAACCAATGCCGATGAGCATAAACGCCCAGCTTGCCGGCTCGGGCGCGCCAGAGGCGCCAGTGGTGTCGGCGCTGCCAAAAAAGGCCAGGTGCGAAAGGTCCTTGAGGTTGCCCTTGTTCGGAATATCGATCGTCGACCACAGGCCGCTCGAAACCGGGCTGGCCAGCTTGTAGAGGACGAAACTATCGGCGGCCTTCACTGCCAGAAAATCGACGAGATAGCCGGGGGTCGACCAGCTACCCGATGTCGACGAACCGGTGAGCGCGCCGGGAAAATCGGCCTTCCCGTCGTCGCTCTTGAAAAGGTAATTCAGGGTGATTTTCGGATTGGCGATATTGTTGTCGGACGCGAACTGGCGATAAATCGACTCGGTTTCCGTAACTGTCTTCGGAGCGATATTGCCGTCGAACAGACAGCCATTGGTCGCTTCGACCGACTTGCAAGTGGCAAGCGCCGGGATACTAATCTTGCTTACTGCCTGGGCAGGCGCGGCGAACAATAAAATACCAATCCCAGAAAATCCCAATATTAGAGACAATATCGATGAAAAAGAACGCTTAACAGCAACAATCATGAATTAAACTCCTCATTAAATATAAAATCAAACATTAATTTCCTATATTTCGACCGCGACATAACCAACGGGTTATTTTCAAAAATCTAACAGGCGTTCGCCCGCACATTCCATTCGGAATTATACCGATTTTACACTGTAAAAGACTGAGGGGACCCTAGGGTCAGGACCTGTTAAATCCATGGCCTGGCACGCGCCCGTCGGGTGCCTCAGCAAGGCCCAAGAGGCTGGTTACCGGCGCCAAAGCGACAGAGGCAGTGACGCATGGCAAGGAATCGCAAAATTACAGCGACCGTGCGCGTCATTCCAAGCGCAGCCCTGGCGTCGGCTGGGGTCAGATCGCCGGTCCGGCTTCAAATTTCTCAAAGACGCTGAGTTTCCGCGCGTTGCTGCACAATTGCTGCGGCATCAGCACAACCTCGCGATTGGCATCGCGGGTTGCAAAGCCAGCCGCCTTGCCCCGGATCGGCTTTCAGGCGACATGGCGGCATGACGAAAGCCGCTCCGCATTCCGACGCAAACGACCTTTCAGGCCGCGCCGAGGGCGGCTGTCACTGCGGCGCCGTGCGCTTTGCTGTACGCTTTACCGCATCGCCGCGGCTGCTCGATTGCAATTGTTCGATTTGTGCGAAAACCGGGTTTCTGCACCTGATCAGCCACGCCGCAGATTTCGAATTGCTGCGCGGTGCCGATTCGCTGACGGAATATCGCTTCGGCACCGGCACGGCCCGGCATCTGTTCTGCACCACCTGCGGCATCAAGAGTTTCTACGTCCCGCGCTCGCACCCCGACGGCTACAGCGTAAACTGGCGCGCGCTTGATGGCGTGGAGGGCATCACCCCGGTCATCACACCCTATGACGGCCGCGGCGGCTGGGAAACCGCACGCGCCGCGCTGGGCGACGCATAGCGCTCCCCCGCCCCGGCGCCACAAGCGACCGACACTTTTAAGCCGCGCCCGCCGAAAATGTGTCGCAGCCAGCGACCGTTCCTAGGGTCATGCCGCGCATGAACCATTTCGTGCGCTGCGCGCTCGAACCATGGGTGAAGCTTTCGGGAACCACGACGCCCTGCCCCGCCTTTTGCAGCGTGTCGTCACCGATCGCGGCGGCGGCACGCATGGCTTCATCGACATCACCCGGTTCCAGCCGTCCGGCATTGTCCTTGGCCCAGACCCCGGCGAGGCAATCCGCCTGCAGTTCAACCTGCACCGATATGGCATTGGCGCGGGTTTTCGACGAACGCTGCTGCGCGGCCTGCGCCTGGCCCGAAACGCCGAGCAGGTTCTGGACATGGTGGCCGATTTCATGGGCAATCACATAGGCGGCGGCAAAATCACCCGGCGCGCCGAAGCGCCGGGACAGTTCGTCGAAGAAGCTTTGGTCGAGATAGACTTTGCCGTCGGCCGGGCAATAGAATGGCCCCATCGCCGATTGCGCCGCGCCGCACGCCGATTGGACATTGCCGGTGAACAGCACGAGGCGCGGCGGCTGGTAGGGCTGGCCGATCTCGTTGGTGAAGATGGTTTCCCAGCTGCGCTCGGTCGTGCGCAGCACCTTGGCAACAAACCGGTCAGTCTCGGAGGCCGGGCGCGCCGAATCGGCGGGCTGTTGCGGCTGGCCGATCTGCTGGTTTGACGGGGCCACCGGGCCGCCGCCAAGCAGCGTCATCGGGTTGATGCCGAAAACCAGCGCTACCACGGCGACGACCACAAGGGTGCCAAGGCTCATGCCGCGGCCACCAAAGCCAAGGCCGCCACCAGGGAAACCGAAGCCGCCGCCGCCCTGACCACGCCGGTCCTCGATGTTGCGGCTTTCCTCTTCGTCATCAAGGCGCATGACTTGTCCCTTTGTGCTGTGGCGCTACTGCCCGAGCGCCGCGTTGAGCAGCAGGGCAAGGCGGCTGCCGGCGCGTTCGACCTGAAGCCGTACCACCGGGATGGCCACCCTTATGTAACGGGGATCGATGCCGGCGCGAGCGACAGATCGGGCCGGGCAGGTATCGGGATAGCCTTTCAGTTCGGGATAGACGGTGCGGCGCGATATGTTCCAGCTTTCGCGCGCCCAATCGACGATGGTGCCTGCCGCCACGATGCGAGTCCGGCCAGCTTGGGGATGGCGCGGCGTCAGCGCCGGCCGCTCGGTCAGCGCGCGTTCGGCAAGATCGGAATCCCACACACGGTGCAGGTTCATGCGCTCGGGCGCCTTGGCGCCATAGGTCGCGCGGACATCATTGCCGCCGCGATCATGCTTGTCGCCGATATGCAGCGGTTGATGCATGTCGGCAACCAGGTGCACGACCAGCGCCAGCGCTTCGGCACGTGCCGCCGGGCTGGCGCGGCGATCGGCAGCTATCGCCAATTGGCGCGGTATCTGGGCGGTGACGCAATTGCCATCGGCGCATTTCGCCGTGATATCGAACGGCTGGCAGACATCGATATTCTGATAATGCCAGGGCGCCTGGCGGGCGAAGCGATCACCAAGGCCACGCACGCAATCGGGCCAGACCGAGGCATCCTCGATGGTCCGCAAGGGACAGGCCGGCGTATCGACACTGGCGCCGCGAGCCAGGATCTGGCGCACTTGGGCGCGGGCGCGCGGCGACAGATCGGCCATGGCCATGCCGGCAATCAGACGATGCGCATAATCACCCCAGGCCAGTGCCGGCGCGGCGCCGGCCAACAAGGCCAGCGCAATCAGGGTGCGAACGATCATGCCGTCATGCTATGGCGCATCGGCGGGGTAGTGGCGATGGAAGAATCTTGGCGCTATGCTTGCCCCCCTTGCACTGCGGCCGGTTGTTGCACATCTGCAACGGCGTGTGACATGACAGGATGACAATGCGCGATCCCTATCAGGTACTGGGCGTAACCCGCGCCGCCAGCGAGGCCGACATCAAAAAGGCCTATCGCAAGCTGGCCAAGGAAAACCATCCCGATCGCAACGCCGACAATCCCAAGAAACTGGAAGCCTTCAAGGAGGCGAACGCCGCCTATGAACTGTTGTCGGACACCGAAAAGAAAGCCCGGTTCGATCGCGGCGAGATCGGCCCCGATGGCAACCCGACGTCACCTTTTGGCGGCGGTTTCCGCAGTGGCGGCGCCCGGCCGGGGCAAGATCCCTTTGCCCGCGGCGGTCGCTCGGCCGCTGGAGGTGGCGGTTTCGATTTCGGCGGCGGCGGCCCTGAAGACCTGTTTGCCGAACTGTTCGGCGGACGCAGCCCGTTTGGCGGCGGCGGCAGCGCTGGCGGCGGCGGTTTCCGCACGCCGCCGCAAAAGGGCAGCGACGTCGCCTACCGGCTGGTCGTGCCGTTCGAGGATGCCGCC
This sequence comes from uncultured Alphaproteobacteria bacterium, assembly GCA_903939555.1. Lineage (GTDB taxonomy): Bacteria > Pseudomonadota > Alphaproteobacteria > Sphingomonadales > Sphingomonadaceae > Sandarakinorhabdus. Next base: position 4,164 of record CAJAHV010000342.1, read on the forward strand.
GCGCTGAAACCGCAGCGGGTGACGCTGCGATCGGGCAAGACCGTGGAGCTCAAGCTGCCCGCCGGGCTCGAATCGGGTCAGCAGGTGCGCATGGCCGGACAGGGCGAACCCGGCCCTGCCGGGCCTGGCGACGCGCTGGTGACGCTGGAGATCGGCCGCCACAAGGCGCTGCGCCGCGATGGCGACGATGTGCGGCTCGACCTGCCGGTGACGCTCGCCGAGGCAGTGGCAGGTGCCAAGATCCGCATGCCCACGGTCGAAGGCGCCGTAACGCTGACGCTGCCGCCGGGCAGCAGTTCGGGCAAGGTGTTCCGGTTGAAGGGCCGGGGTTTCAGCCGCGCCGACGGCAGCCGGGGTGACCAGTTGGTGACCGTGCTTGTCGATCTGCCGGCCGATGATGCGGCGCTGGCGGCGTTTGTCGCCGGCTGGAGTGATGGCCGCGACGTACGCCGCGACCTGGGCGCCTGACGCCCGGGTGGCCGCCTTTCGCCGCCTGTTGTTGCGCAACCGCCGCGCGCTGGTAGTGGCGCGCGACACGTTGGTCGGGGTTTGGTCCGATGGCTTCACCCACGCCGGCAATCTGGCCTATCTGTCGCTGCTGACGCTGTTTCCCTTCTTCATCGTGCTGGCGACGGTGGCCGGGTCGCTTGGCCGTACTGACGATGGCATGCGGGCGATTTCGGCATTCCTGCGCACGCTGCCGCCCGATGTCGCCGGGCTGGTGGCCAAGCCGATTGCCGATGTTATCGGCAATCGGGCCTCGGGCGGGCTGCTCACCTTCGGCATCATCGTGACGCTGTGGACGGTCAGCGGCTTCATCGAGACCATCCGCGCCATCATCCATGATGCCTATCAGGCCGGGCAAACCGTGCCGGTGTGGCGCAAACGGGCGGGATCGGTCCTGCTGGTGTTTGCGGCGGTGCTGCTGATGCTGCTGGCCTTTGCAGCGCAGGTGGTGCTGACCGGCACCGAAGAATTCATTACCCGGCTGATGCCCTCTGCCGCCGATGCCGCGATGACGCAATTGGCGCTGGGACGGTTCCTGCCCGGCGCCGCCCTGTTCGGCGCGCTCTACCTCATCTTCTTTGCGCTGACGCCGCGGCGCTATCGCCAACTGGGCTGCCCGGTCTGGCCCGGTGCGCTGATAACGGCGGCAATGTGGGTGGGCACGACCATGGGCATGCCCCGCGTGCTGGCGCAATTTGCCAGCTATACCCTTACCTATGGCTCGCTGGCCGGGGTGATCGTGGCGCTTTTGTACTTTTATATCGTCGGACTGGGGGTGGTCATGGGGGCACAGTTGAATGCAGCCCTCGCCAAGCAGCAGCAAAGGCGGCTAAAGACCGGGACAACAACATGAGAATGGCTGGAGAAACATGGCCGGATTGATGAGTGGCAAGCGCGGCCTGATCATGGGCGTCGCCAATGACCGCAGCCTCGCCTGGGGCATCGCGAAAGCAATCGCCGCGCAAGGCGGTGAAATCGCCTTTTCCTATCAGGGAGAAGCACTGGAAAAACGCGTTCGGCCGCTGGCAGAATCGCTTGGCGTCGCGCGGCTGTACGAATGCGACGTCACGGAAATGGCCAGCATCGACACGATGTTCGAAGCGCTCAAGGTCGATTGGGGGACAATCGACTTTCTCGTCCACGCCATCGGTTTTTCGGACAAGAACGAACTGCGTGGCCGCTATGTCGATACGTCGCTGGATAATTTCCTGCTGACCATGAACGTCAGCGTCTACAGCTTCACCGCCATCGCCCAGCGCGCCCTGCCGATGATGCCCGACGGCGGCTCGCTGCTGACGCTGAGCTATTATGGCGCCGAAAAGGTCATCCCACATTACAATGTCATGGGCGTCGCCAAATCGGCGCTGGAAACCAGCGTCAAATATCTGGCGATGGACCTTGGTCCACAAAAGGTGCGCGTCAACGCGATCTCCGCCGGCCCGATCAAGACGCTGGCAGCAAGCGGCATCGGCGATTTCCGCTACATCCTCAAGTGGAACGAATTTAATGCGCCGCTGCGCCGCAATGTGACGATCGAGGATGTCGGCGGCGCCGGGCTGTATCTGGTCAGCGACCTGTCGTCGGGCGTGACGGGCGAAATCCACCATGTCGATGCGGGCTACAATGTCATCGGCATGAAGGCCGAAGACGCGCCGGACATGAGCGTGGCGTGAGCCACAACAGCTTCGGCCACCTGTTCCGCTTCACGACCTGGGGCGAATCGCACGGCCCCGCCATCGGTGCGGTCGTCGACGGCTGCCCTCCCGGGCTGGCGCTGTCCGAAGCCGATATCCAGCCCTGGCTCGACAAGCGCCGCCCCGGCACCTCGCGCTTCACGACGCAGCGGCAGGAACCCGATCAGGTGCGCATCCTGTCGGGGGTGCACGAGGGTCTGACTACCGGCACGCCGATCAGCCTGATGATCGACAATGTCGACCAGCGCTCCAAGGATTATTCCGAAGTCGGCAAGGCCTATCGCCCCGGCCATGCCGATTATGCCTATGATGCCAAATATGGCCATCGCGACCCGCGCGGCGGCGGCCGGTCATCGGCGCGCGAAACGGCCTCGCGGGTGGCGGCAGGCGCTGTGGCGCGCGCCGTGATCCCCGAAGTGCGGGTGCGCGCCTATCTTGTCGAGCTCGGCGGCATCGCCATCGATTATGCCCGCTTCGACGATGCCGAGATCGACCGCAACCCGTTCTTCTGCCCCGATGCGGTCGCCGCGGCACAATGGGAAGTCACGCTCGATGCCGCCCGCAAGGCCGGCTCGTCGCTCGGCGCCATCGTCGAATGTACCGCCACCGGCGTACCCGCCGGCTGGGGGGCACCGCTCTATCACAAGCTCGACAGCCAGTTGGCCGCAGCCTGCATGGGCATCAACGCCGTCAAGGGCGTCGAAATCGGCGACGGCTTTGCCGCCGCACGGCTGCGCGGCGAAGACAATGCCGACCGCATGCGCCCCGGCGCCGATGGCCCCGAATTTCTCGCCAACCATGCCGGCGGCACCGCCGGGGGCATCAGCACCGGGCAGCCGATCGTGGTGCGCATGGCCTTGAAGCCGACAAGCTCGATCCTGACTCCGGTCGAAACGATCGCAAAAGACGGCAGCGCCACCGAGATCGTCACCAAGGGCCGGCATGACCCGTGCGTCGGCATCCGCGCCGCGCCGGTAATGGAAGCGATGGTCGCGCTGGTACTCGCCGATGCCCGGCTGATGCACCGCGGCCAAACCGGGCGCTGAAACGGCGCGGCTGGAGTAAGGGCCTCAGGCGGTTAAGTTAAGTGCCTCCGGCGGCTCCAGACCCCATTCAGCCAGCTTGATACCTGGCAGCACCGATTGATATTGTTGCCGGAAATCAGATGGGGTCTGGGGCCTGCGGCCCCAGCCGCCGGAGGCACTTAATACGTCCGCCGGAGGCACTTGATACGTCCGCCGGAGGCCCTCCCCGCGCGTCAATGCGCGCCGGGGCGCAGGTGCAAAAGCGCGACGATCACTGCACCGAGCAGCACCCCGAACAGGCCGGACCCGACAGCGCCGACCAGCCAGCCGGTGAACGGCCCGATGAAACCGGTCGCCGTCGCCGCCAGCCCGGCGACATGGTGGATGCTGTGGCCGGGTTCGGCCAGACCGAAATGTTCCATGCCATGGAGGACGATGCCGCCGCCGACCCACAGCATCGCTGCGGTGCCGATGCCGGCCAACAGCCGCAGAAACGGTGGCATGCCGTTGACCAGCCCACGCCCGATGACGCGCAGCGGCGCTGCCAGCGGCTGCGGCCGGCGCGCCAGCGCCACGCCCACATCATCAGCCTTCACGATCAACGCCACGGCGCCATAGACGATGGCGGTGATGCCCAGCGCGACCACCGCCATCACGGCCGCCTGTTCAGCGATCGGTGCGTTGGCCACATCGGCAAGCGTGATCGCCATGATTTCGCCCGACAGGATGAGATCGGTCCGGATCGCGCCGTCGACCATGCTGTCCTCAAGGGCAAACGGGTCTTCATAGGCCGGCGCCGCGGCTGCTTCGGGGTGCGGGCGGAAAATCTCGTGGAGCTTTTCGGCCCCTTCGAAGCACAGGAAGGCGCCGCCCGCCATCAGCAGCGGCGTGATTGCCCATGGCGCGAAAAAGCTCAGCGCCAGCGCGCCGGGCAGCAGAAAGAGTAACTTGTTGCGCAGCGAGCCCATCGCGATCTTGCCGACGATCGGCAGTTCGCGCGCCGGTTCGAAGCCATGGACATAGCGCGGCGCGACCGCGGTATCATCGATGACCACGCCGGCCGCCTTGACGCTCGCCTTGCTGGCCGCCGCGGCCGTGTCGTCGAGCGAGGCCGCCGCCACCTGGGCAATCGCGGTGATCTTGTCGAGCAACGCAAACAAACCCGTGGCCACTTGCTTCTCCCTGATTGACTCCACCATGGCCGAGCCCGGCGCTGCGGCCAAGAGGGTGTGTTGCGGCATCGCAACGTTTGAACTTGGCCCCGCTATCCGCTAAGCCGCGCCAACATCGCCATTCTTCGCAATCGAAAGCCCCTGCCCGTGGCCTATCAATACGCCTATGTCATGAAAGGTCTGTCCAAGACCTATCCCGGCGCGCCCAAGCCCGCCTTCAAGGACATAACGCTGTCCTTCCTGCCCGGTGCCAAGATCGCCATCATCGGCCCCAATGGTGCCGGCAAATCGACGCTGATGAAAGTCATCGCCGGTCTCGACAAGGAATATCAGGGCGAAGCCTGGGCCGCCGAAGGCGTCACCGTCGGCTATCTGCCGCAGGAACCCCAGCTCGATCCGACCAAGGACGTGCGCGGCAATGTCATGGATGGCGTCCGCCAGGTCGCCGACATGATGACACGCTTCAACGCCATCAGCGCCGAAATGGCCGACCCGCAGGACGATACCGATTTCGACAAGCTGATGGAGGAAATGGGTACCCTTCAGGAACAGATCGACGCCGTCGATGGCTGGACGCTCGACAACCAGCTTGAAATCGCCATGGACGCGCTGCGCTGCCCGCCGGCCGATGCCAGCGTCGACAATCTGTCGGGGGGCGAGAAGCGCCGCGTCGCGCTGTGCAAGCTGCTGCTCGAAAAACCCGACATCCTGCTGCTCGATGAGCCGACCAACCATCTCGATGCCGAAAGCGTCCAGTGGCTGGAAAATCATCTGAAGGAATACAAGGGCATGGCCATCATGGTTACCCATGATCGCTACTTCCTCGACAATGTCGTCAAATGGGTGCTCGAGCTCGATCGCGGCCGCGCCATTCCGTTCGAAGGCAATTATTCCGACTGGCTCGAAGCCAAGTCGAAGCGCATGGCGCAGGAAGACCGCGAGGACGAAAGCCGCGAAAAGGCGATCAAGGACGAGCTCCAATGGATCCGCTCCAGCGCCAAGGCGCGCCAGACCAAGTCCAAGGCGCGCATCAAGGCGTTCGATGAACTCGTCGAGAAACAGGCCAACCGCCGGCTCGGCAGCGCCCAGATCCTCATCCAGATCCCCGAACGACTCGGTAACACCGTCATCGAAGCGAACAACCTCACCAAGTCCTACGGCGACAAACTGCTGTTCGAAAACCTCAGCTTCAGCCTGCCGCCCGGCGGCATCGTCGGCATCATCGGCCCCAACGGCGCCGGCAAGACGACGCTTTTCCGCATGATCACCGGCCAGGAAGTCCCCGATTCCGGCAGCATCCGCGTCGGCGACACCGTCAAGCTTGCCTATGTCGACCAGAGCCGCGACGCGCTGGCGCCGAACAAGAATGTCTGGGAAGAAATTTCGCAGGGCAATGAAAAATTCTACTTCGGCAAGAACGAAGTGCTGACCCGCGCCTATGTCGGCGCCTTCAACTTCAAGGGCGCCGACCAGCAGAAGAAGGTCGGGCAATTGTCCGGCGGGGAACGCAACCGGGTCCATATGGCCAAGATGCTGGTCAAGGGCGGCAATGTCCTGCTGCTCGATGAACCGACCAACGATCTCGATGTCGAAACCCTGCGCGCGCTCGAAGAAGCACTCGAAAGCTTCGCCGGCTGCGCCGTGGTCATCAGCCACGATCGCTTCTTCCTCGATCGCCTCGCCACGCACATCCTCGCGTTCGAAGGCAACAGCCATGTCGAATGGTTCGAAGGCAATTTCGAAGCGTATGAAGAAGACAAGCGCCGCCGTCTGGGCGATGCGGCGGACCGGCCGCACGCGCTGACGTACAAGAAGCTCACCCGGTAGTCGCAGCCCGGCCGCGGGCAAGCGCAGCTTGCGCGCGGACTCGCGCAAGACCGGCCAGCGGGGCGGCGGGGCCTTCCCCCGCCGAACCCGTCTGACGTCAGGATGCGGCTTCGCCGCGGCCCGGCCAAGCAGAAGCTGCGATAAGAGCCTCGGCTATTTCAGCCCAGCCTTCACCCCGGCAATATCCCCGTCCGACGCCAGCGCCTTGACCCCGATCAGCCGCATCAGCAACGGATAGACATCAACATTGTCGAACACCGGCAATACAGCGCCCACCTTGAACGCCGGGCCGGCGGCCACGAACGTCGCGGCCATTTCGGGCGTCGCCGGGTCATAGCCATGCATGCCGCCCAGCCGGCTGCCTTCGCGCGGCGGCTGGTTGGCGATCATCCAGCCGGGCTGGGCGATGCAGACGAAGGCCGGGACGCGGTGGTTGCTGCCATAATGCAGGCGGGCGGGCAAATCGGCCTTGCGAGCGCATTGCATATGGTCATTGGGTTTCAGCACGGCCGCCGCCAGCGCGGATTCCTGTCCCGGCACGGGTTCCAGCCCGGCGACCGCGCCGGCGCTGACCAATCGGTAACTGCCCGGCGGCAACAGCGTGTCGATCCGCACTGTGCGTTCCGGCGCCACGCCGATCATCCCATGATCGGACACCAGCAGGATGTTCGCCGTGATGCCGCGCGCCTTCAGTCCGGCGAGCAGATCGCCGATCCGCAGATCGATTTCAGCCATCGCGGCGGTGGTTTCCGGCGCATCGGGGCCGAACTCATGGCCATCATGGTCGACCGTATCGAAATACAGCGTCAGGAACCCGGGACGTTTTTGGGCGGTGGGGCCATCCGGCCCGGGCGGCTGGTCGAGCCAGCCGAGGATCTGCGCCACCCGCGCCGGATTGGGCAATCTGCCGTCGAATACCAGCCACTGCGCCGGCCGCACGCCCTGGATCGGCGCTTCGGAGCCCGGCCAGAACATCGTCGCGGTGCGCACCCCGGCCTTTTCGGCTGTCACCCATACAGGCTCCGCTTCGTCCCACCAGCGCCGGTCGATCACCGCATCGCGGTTCGACAGGGCGAAGGCTCTGCCGGGGATGGCGGCGTCTTCCATATTGTTATTGACGATGCCGTGATGGTCGGGGCGCCTGCCCGTCACCAGCGTGTAATGATTGGGAAAAGTCAGCGACGGAAAGCTCGGCCGCATCGCCTTGGCGCGCACGCCCGATGCCGCCAGCGCGTTGATATTGGGGGTGACGCCGCGGTCGAGGTAATCGGGGCGCAGGCCATCGACAGAGATCAGGATCAGCGGCGGCCGCTGCACCGGTGACGCGGTTTCGACAGGCGGTGTCCGGCTGCATCCGGCGACCAGCAGCAGCAACAATATTCCCCAGCGCCGCATCATCATTCTCCCGATCTGTGCCCTCTTACCCGCAAACCGGCGGTCAGGGCACGCACCATTCGCCGGCCCAGCCGTCGGCCGCGCAAAAAACCGCGCGGGCATGGCCACCCTGCGCCAGATGGAGCCAGTCGATCCGCGCGATGTCGATGTGCACCAGCGCAAAATTCGGCCGCGCCGGGACCAATTCGGCCTCGGCCGGCTTGCGCCCCGCCACCCAGCCGGGCAGGCCCGACCCAGCAGCAGCGAGCGGCGTGCCGGGTGCCGCCCCGACCAGATAACAGCGCCGGGCAAAGGGCGTCGCTTGCGCCCAGATCGCGTCGGCAGCGGCACTGTCGCGGTCGATCCGCGCCGTGCCGCCAATGCGCAACTGGATCGCTTCACCCGGGTGATAGGCGAGCACGGTGACCGGCGCGCCATCCAGTCCGGCGCATTTCGGCGACCGCGCATCGGTGTGGAACCGCAGGGACGCTGCCGCCCGGTCAGCGGCGCGCAGCACCATCACCCGCGCATCGGGGGCGCCATCGGCGATCGTTGCCACCACGGGCGTGTGCATCGGGCTGCGCCTGTCGGCGGCGGCGCGCACCAGCAGGCGCCAGGCAGTGTCGAGCGCGTCCGCAAGGCCATTTTCCATGCCCCGTCCATGCCGCAGCCGCCCGGGCCGGGCAACGCCTATTGAAAGCTGACCGACTTGCCGGGCGTGGCCAACCGCCGCAGCACATAGACACCGCCCATGCTGCCGAAATTGATCCGCATGTCGTCGTCGCAATAGACGACGTCGGAATGCAGCTTCATCGGCTTGAGTTCGGATTTCAGCGGGTGGCCGGCGGGCAGGCCGAAATGGCTCCGCACCTCCTCGTCCGACACGCCGGCGGGCGGGCGCAATTCGACAGCGTAAAAATCGACGACATAGCGCTGCGGCGCGTCAGGCGTGAGCTTGTACCGCCCCCAAACGATCATTTCCGCCCGGTGCGCGCCGTCCAGCGTCGCGATGCTGACGACATTGTTGTAATGCGCATCGGCGACGCGGATTTCCTGGTCGATATCGCTCACGAAAATGTCGACGGCCGGGAATTTGTTGAAACTTTGCAGGTTCATCGTCGTCTGGTGGCGGGTCGGCTTGCCGGCGGTATGGCGCGGGCCAAATTGCGAATACAGCGACCGCCATGGTGATTGCACAAAGTCCTGTGCGGCATGACAACTCGGCGTCGGCGTCAACGGGATCAGCGCGGTGATGGCGGCATGGATGCGATCGAAGTCGGCATCGTCATAGCTGCCATCGGGCCGCGCCGCGGCGATGGCGGCAAGCAGTTCAGCCTTGATCGGGGCAATTTCGCTCATATGACATCTCCGGGTTGAAGGGTCCTTCCTGCGGGGTCAGCAGGGCGCCACCAAACCAGGTGCCAACACTAACCACAGGGCGGAGACGAAAAGGTGCAAGCGGAACCGGCGCCGGTCAGGCGGTGGCTCAGGCGGTGGCTCAGGCGGTGGTCACGCGCTCTCCAGCGCTTTCAGCTTCGCGATCTTCTCCCGCCAGACCAGCGGGCCCGTTGCGTGGACGCTCTCGCCCGTCGCATCGACAGCCACCGTCACCGGCATATCCTGGACGGTGAATTCGTAAATCGCTTCCATGCCCAGCTCTTCAAAGGCCAGCACCTTCGATTCCTTGATGGCTTTTGAAACGAGATAGGCGGCGCCGCCGACCGCCATCAGATAAGCGGCCTTGTGCTTCTTGATCGCTGCGATGCCGGCGGGGCCGCGTTCGGCCTTGCCGACCATGGCGATCAGGCCGGTTTCGGCGAGCATCGTTTCGGTGAACTTGTCCATGCGGGTGGCGGTGGTCGGGCCGGCGGGGCCAACCACTTCGTCGCGCACCGGATCGACAGGGCCGACATAATAAATGACGCGGTTGGTGAAATCGACCGGCAGCTTTTCGCCACGCGCCAGCATATCGGTCATGCGCTTGTGCGCCGCATCGCGCCCGGTCAGCATCTTGCCGTTGAGCAGCAGCCGGTCACCCGGCTTCCAACTCGCGACAATTTCGGGCGTCAGCGCGTCGAGATCGACCGGTATGGCGTCCTTCGACGGCTTCCATTCGACCTTGGGCCATTCGGCCAGGCTCGGCGCCTCCAGATAGGCCGGGCCGCTGCCATCAAGGGTGAAATGCGCATGGCGCGTCGCGGCGCAATTGGGGATCATCGCGATCGGCTTGGATGCGGCGTGCGTCGGCGTATCGAGGATCTTTACGTCAAGGATGGTCGACAGCCCGCCGAGCCCCTGCGCGCCGATGCCCAGATCATTGACCGCGTCGTACAACTCGATGCGCAGTTCCTCGATCTTGGAATTCGGGCCGCGCGCCTTCAATTCAGCCATGTCGATCGGCAGCATCAGCGATTCCTTGGCCAGCAGCATCGCCTTTTCGGCGCTACCGCCGATGCCGATGCCGAGCATCCCCGGCGGGCACCAGCCGGCACCCATCAACGGCACGGTATTGACCACCCAGTCGCGGATCGAATCCGACGGGTTGAGCATGGCGAACTTGGTCTTGTTCTCGCTGCCGCCGCCCTTGGCCGCGACGGTGATTTCGACATGATCACCGGGCACCAACTGGACATGCGTCACCGCCGGCGTGTTGTCCTTTGTATTCGTGCGCGCGAACGCCGGATCGGCGACGATCGAGGCGCGCAGCCGGTTTTCCGGGTTGAGATAGGCGCGCCGCACCCCCTCGTTGATCATTTCCTCCAGCGTCATCGTCGCCTGCCAGCGCACGTTCATGCCGACCTTTACAAAGGCGACGACGATGCCGGTGTCCTGGCAGATCGGCCGATGGCCTTCGGCGCACATGCGGCTGTTGGTCAATATCTGCGCAATGGCATCCTTTGCCGCCGGGCCCTGCTCGGCCTCATAAGCGCGGCCGAGCGCCCGGATGTAATCCATCGGGTGGAAATAACTTATGTACTGCAGCGCATCAGCAACCGATTCGATCACATCATCCTGTTTGATCAGCGTCATGCCTTGCTCCCCTGCCGCGGCTGTTTTCTAATGCCTGAATAGCCGCGCGGCGGCGCTTGGTCCACATCGCGTTCAATCGCCATCGCACAAGCCACTGATAGCAAAAGTCCAGCACGAAATTATACATTGCGACAGAAAAGCCGCTTGTCATCTCCCACGGTTCAGGCACAATCTGTAGTTCTAAGGGGCGGCGTCACACACCAATTGTGGTAACCGCGGCAGGGGGAGGCAGTCTTGGGCACATGTCCGGCTGTGGATATCGGGGATAAGCGCGCCGAAGGCGATTCGGCGCGTGACCACGGTTTGTTCTCATCCTATGTTGTCGGGCTTGGGCAGGGCGTACCACGGCAAAGACGTTTTCAGGAGTGAGATGGTGAGCGAGTTTCGGAACATGGGCAGCGACGGTACGGATGGCGCGAACAGCGAAACCCTCGTGCTCGACCCGGTGGTGAATACCGCGGCCCCCGCTGGCACCGCGGCGCCCAAGCGCGCCAGCAACGAGATCATGCCGTGGAAATTTCCCATCACCGTCGATCGCAGCCGCGATGCGCTGCTCACTGATTTCGGCAAGGACACGCTCGACGACCGCTACCTCCTGCCCGGCGAATCCTATCAGGATCTGTTCGCCCGCGTCGCGGCTGCCTATGCCGATGATGCCGGCCATGCCCAGCGCCTGTACGATCATATCTCGCAATTGTGGTTCATGCCGGCAACGCCGGTGCTGTCGAACGGCGGCACCGGGCGCGGCCTGCCGATTTCCTGTTACCTTAACTCGGTGTCCGACAGCCTTGATGGCATCGTCAACACCTGGAACGAAAATGTCTGGCTGGCCAGTCGCGGCGGCGGCATCGGCACCTATTGGGGCCGGGTGCGCGGCATCGGCGAACCCGTCGGCCTCAATGGCAAGACCAGCGGCATCATCCCGTTCGTGCGCGTCATGGATTCGCTCACCCTCGCCATCTCGCAGGGCTCGCTGCGCCGCGGCTCGGCGGCCGTCTATCTCGACGTGTCGCAC